>QEVJ01000011.1 GCA_003576845.1 Planctomycetota bacterium | reverse complement strand
GGTCGATCGGGGTCCGCGGCGGCCGGGTTTGGGCGACGAGCGACCGCGACCGGACGGGATCACGTCGACGCCCGATAGCGTCATCCGACCGGATCGTCCCGAGCGACCGGCGCGGCCCGGCGTGGCGCGGCCGGATGTCGGACGGCCGGAAGTAACGCGGCCGGATGTTGTGCGACCGCGGCCGTCGACGGACGACCGCCAGAGCCCGAGCCGGCCGAGCGTCGAACGACCGAGCACGGGACGGCCGAGTATCGACCGACCGAGTATCGACCGGCCGCGGCCTTCGCCGGGCGAAGGGTCTCCGGCGATCCGCGAGCGGCCGCCGCGGCCAGAAAGTCGGCCGTCCTTCCGCGACAGTGCGCCGCCGGCGCGGGAGAGCCGTCCGCCGGCGCGCGAGAGTCGGCCGCCGAGCGTGGATCGTTCGCCGCCACGGGTGGATCGCGGTCCTTCGCGGCCCAGCGGCGGTGAAGGTCGGCCGAGCGGCGGCGATCGGCCGTCGCGCGGAGGCGGCGAGCGACCTTCGGGGCGCTCGCGCTCGGAAGCGGCGCCCGCTCCGCGGCCGTCGTCGGAGCGCGTTGCGCGACCTGACTTGAATCGCGCCCGTAGCGAAGCGGCGCGGTCGGCAATGATCGACGCGGCGCGTGCGAGGGCGGAATCGCGGCCAGCGCCGTCGTTTGCACGGCCTGCGCCCGAGCGTTCGGCCCCAGTCCGCGTCGCGCCGCGAGCCGCGCCCGAACGGTCGTTCACGCCAGCGCCGCGCCCAACGCCGCAGCCGGCGCCGTCGTTCCAACGACCGTCGCGTCCATCGGACGGCCCGAGCGTCCGTCAAGGTCCACCGCCGCGACAGGACAGCGGCGGCGGGTCGGAAGATCGCCGCAACCGACGACGCGAGCGGTAACGCCGGATGCCGTGCCCGTGCTTGGTGAGAGTGCCGCTGCTGTCCCGTCCGGCAATGCGTAAGCGGCGAACGACTTGCCATTGTGCAAGCCGCTTTCGACGGCATTAAGCCAGCGTAGCCGTGAGCGACCCGTCCAGAAACGTGAGCGCCGGTTCGCCGACACTCGTGCCGCTGTGCGAGATGTCCGCGAGCAATTCCGGAGCCGTCGACGCGTTGGTCGACCGCAATGCCTGCGCGATCGCCGCCGAAAGCTGCTTGTCGCCCGCGAGTAAGGCGTCGATTTTCGCGGCGTCCGGATGATCGGCGTCCGCCCTCACGCCGCCCGCGCCGTCGAGCTTGAGACGAACCGTCTTTGATGCGTCGATGTCTTCGCGGGCGAACAACCGGGCGAGCGACTTTTCGACGTCGCGAAAGAGCCGCCGCAATTCCGTCCGCGACGTTGCCAAAGGCGCGTTCGCTTTCGCCGCGGCGTCGGTCTCGCTCGCGGCGTTCTTGTCTTGCTTGGCACCGTTCGACGCGCCGGCCCGTTGAAACGCTGCCGCAAACTCGCCCGGTGTGGGAATCGCGTCCGCGACGCTGGAGAGCGCCGTTGCGGCGGCGCCGATCGACAAAGGCGTCAAAACGCTGAGCATGGCCGCGTTGGACGGTTATGGGACGAATCGAAACCGAGGCGATGTCGCGTCGTGTTATCGGCCGACCGCCGCGGCAGACTTGAACGATTCTGTCGATCGTGTCGGGCGGTTGCCACTGCCGGGGTGGTCCAGCGACGAGAGTCGTCGCCTGACGCCGCTTCGTGAACCACACCGTTGGACAAGCCAGCCGTGGCGCCCCTTACTCCTTGGGGGACGCAAACCAGGTTTTACACACCTATTACACGGCCGCGACGGAGCCGGCGCGCAGCAACCGTCGACGAACCTTACAATCCCCTGCGGAGAATTGGGCGTTGTGCCGGCGGGATGGCTGCCGTCGCTTGCCTCCAGGAATCGCATAAGGAATTATCGTTCGATGTCGTTCTCCGACACCCGGTCGCCAATTATCCCGAGCACGGAAACGCCGGATGCGTTGTCCTCGCCAGTGGTCGTGGCCACACCGCACGCGCGCGTGGTCGCGCCGCATCCGGTGCCCGAACCGGTCGACGACGAGGACGCGATCCTTTCGCCGCCGCACCAGGGTCCCTGCCAGGCCGATCTCGACAGGATGACCCAGCAGGAGGCCTTCCGGACCGAACGCGGCCGCCGCTGGAAAGGCGGCGTCGACTGGGGAGTCGCCTTCTGGCTCCTCATCCTGCACGCCGGCGCGCTCGCCGCTCCCTTTACGTTCACCTGGCAGGGTCTCGTCCTGATGCTCGTTCTCGGCTGGATGACTGGCGGCTTGGGCATCTGCCTCGGCTATCACCGCTTGCTCACCCACGCCAGCTTCAAAACCTATAAGCCGGTCAAGTGGTTCATCGCCTGGCTCGGCGGTTTGGCGGGCGAAGGCTCGGCGGTCCACTGGGTGGCCAATCACCGCAAGCACCACGCCCACAGCGATCACGTCGGCGATCCCCATTCGCCGATCGACGGCCCGTGGTGGGCTCACATGTTCTGGTTCCTGCCCAAGATGACCAAGCAGGAGTACCGCGACTATCACCGCCGCTGGGCGCCGGACCTGGCCAAAGACGGCGTCCTGCTGTTCCTCGACAAGACCTTCATCCTCTGGCACATCGGCATGACGGCCGCGGCGTTCGGCTTCGGCTATTGGCTTGGCGGCACGGAAATGGCGTGGTCGTTCGTCGTCTGGGGCGTGTTCCTGCGCTTGATCTACGTGCTCCACTCGACGTGGTTCGTCAACTCGGCGACGCACATGTGGGGCTATCGCAACTACAACACGACCGACGAAAGCACGAACCTGTGGTGGGTCGCCGCACTCACCTACGGCGAAGGCTGGCACAACAACCACCACGCCTATCCCCGCATGGCCCGCCACGGACACAAGTGGTGGGAATTCGACGTCACGTTCTGGTCGATCAAGCTTCTCGAAAAGCTCGGCCTGGCCTGGGACGTCGTCGATCACCAGCACGAGAAGCGGGCGCACCTGAATACGATCAGGCCGTAAGCTTTTCCGTCTCGCACTCACGGCCATAACGCAAATCGCCGCCGTCTGGACCATTCCAGGCGGCGGCGATTATTTTCCCGTTGCCGTGATGTCGGCATGATTCGTTCAAGTGGAGGTGAGGGGGGTCGAACCCCTGACCTTGGCATTGCGAACGCCACGCTCTCCCAACTGAGCTACACCCCCGATTCTTGGCCAATGGCGTTTCATCCAACGCCACCAGTCCGCCTCTCGATTCTAGCACGAACATTGCCGGCCGACCACGTTAGACATGGCGCGGGCGGAATTGGCTCGCGTTTTGGCAAAACGCCGTCGCGAAAACCGGCATTGGGCCGGACCGCTTGCGGACTACCCCTGGAAAATACGGGAATTACCGACGAATCGCAAGAGGGCGGTCCGAGACACGGCGACTCCGTGCGCAACGCGGCAGGTTCGCCCGACATTTTCACCCGTCACGTTTGCCCGACAATCTCGCCCGATTCGTCGCCGCTTCGCCGTCGTTACTTCTCGCCGCGGATGTCGTAACAGACAAGTTCGTCCTCGTCGCGCAGGTAGAGCTTGCCTTCCTCGATCACCGGATGCGGCCAGCTTGGACCGTGCTTGATGGCGATTTTGAATTTGCCCTTCAGGCGGTACTCCTTGGGCGTGGCTTCGACGAGGGCCATGTCGCCGGATTCGTAGCGGTAGTAGAGATTGCCGTCGGCGTAGGCAATCGCCGCCGAACCGCTGCCGGCGCCGCGGCCGGGCTTCCAGACGGTATTGCCCGTCTTCCATTCGATGCACAGCGGAAAGCCTTCGTTGTGTCCGTGGCCGCAGTAGATGTAGTCGCCCAAGAGGATCATGCCGCCGTGGTGGTTTTGCATTTTGTTGGCTTCGAGGAAGTATTGCTCGACCGCCTTGACGCCGGCGTCGGGACCGTCGCCGTCGCGTACGAGCTTTAACAGAGCCGCGCCGGTGCCGTAGCCGGAGGAGCAGAACACGTAGTCGCCGTGGACCAGCGGCGTGGGGATATTGGCGGTGCCGTTGGCGACACGGTTGTAAGTCCAAAGGACTTTTCCGTCGGAGGCGCGAACGCCGATGACGCCGCGGCCGACGAGTTGGACGTACTGCTTTACGCCTGCGCCTTCGCTCACCACGATCGACGAGTACGCCGCGCCGTCGCCGCCGCGGTCGCCGACCTCCTTGCGGTCGGGCATGGCGGCGGTCCAAATCGCCTCGCCGGTCCGCTTGTCGAGGGCGGCGAGGATCGCTTTGTCCGCGCCCGGCGTGCAGATCACGCGGTCGCCGTCCACCAGCGGCGATTCACTGAACCCCCAGCCGGAGTGCATCTTGCCCTTGAAGTCTTTCTCGAAATTTTGCTGCCAGAGCAGCTTTCCCGTCTTGGCATCGACGCAGGTGAGGTGGCCATTGCGGCCGACGCCGTAGACGCGTTCGCCGTCGTAGGTGGGCGTGCAGTTGCTGTGATCGGCGTCGCCGGCGGGCGTGGCCCAAAGCTGTTTGCCGTTCTTCACGTCGAGCGCGATCAGGTGCTCGGCCTCCTTGAGCCGGCCCATCGAAAAGATCTTGCCGTCGCCGATCGACACGCTGGCAAAGCCGCGGCCAAGTCCTTTGACCTTCCAGACGATCGGCGGGCCGTCCTTGGGCCACTCGTCGAGGAGTCCTTTCTCGGGCGAAATGCCGTCGCGATTCGGCCCGCGCCATTGATGCCAGGAAGCAGAGGCGGCGGTTGGCTCGGCGGCGCTGCTGGAGAGGAATGTGAGTGCGATCGTTGCGGAGGCGCTGGCGGCAATCGCGAGAAGTTGGCGGGAGGCGCGAGCGGTGAACATGGCGGGCTCTCTTTCGTCTTGTGGAGGCTGCGGTAGGTGTGGCACGGTCGGGAAACAGTGCCATAGCGCGTGTGCTGAGGGCGGGCAAACGCGGACGTGAATATGGTAATCGACGCAGCGGACGTATGACTACGGCGATGAATCGGTTACGGGTTGGGTCGTCGGCCTACCCGCCGCGGCGACGGCTTCGCGCAAAACGCCCTCGAGTTGCACTGCCAATTTGTCGCGGTCGAAAAGCTCCTCCGCGGTGCGGCGGGCATTGGCTCCGGCGCGGGCGAGCCACACCGGATCGGCAATCGCCTCGACGAGCGGCTTTGCGCCGGCGGCCGCGTCGCCGGGCGGAAGCGCAAGCCCGCAATCGCGATCGCGAACGATGTCGGCGATCCAGCCGCGGTGGTTGACGGCGACCGGTCGGCCCGCGGCGATCGCGTCGAAAAACTTGTTCGGCGAGTTGGCCGACGTGCCCGGAACGTCGACGAACATTGAAGTGGCGAGCGTCGCCGCGGCGAGGGCAGCGGGAACTTCTTGCTTGGCGATGCGGGGCAGAAAGAACAGGTTCTTGTCGAGGACCCCGCGCTCGGCCGCGGCGGTCCGGACACGTTCGAGATCGTTTCCCTCGCCGATCAACAGAAAACGCACCTCGGGATTGAGGTCCTTCGTCGCTTTGGCCAAATCGACGAGGTAGGTGCAACCGTTGAGGATCGCGATCGCTCCGGCATATATGACCAGCGGCCGATCGCCGAGCCACGGCAGCGACGCGCGAAAACGGCGACCGTCGTCCGCGCTGCCCGGGAAGAGGTCGAGGTCGCAGGCGTTGGGAATCATCGCGACGTGCGTTTCGGGAAAGCCCGTGCGAATCACGCCGGCCTTCATTTCCGGCGAAAGCGCGACGATCCGCGTCGAGTGGCGATAGGCGTAGCGTTCGAGCATCCGCGCGGCGGCGATTGCGACGGGGTTCTTGAGCGCGCCGATCGCAATGGGCATGTCCGGCCACAAGTCGCGAACCTCGAACACCATCGGCACACGTCGTCGCCACGCGGCGTACGTTCCGGGAATCGCCACGGTCAGCGGCGTGCTCGTGGCGAATACCACGTCGCAGGGAATGCCGGCGGCGCGGCGGGACGACTTCCAGGCGAAGGCGAAGAAGGACTTGAGGCGATCCGCGTAGCTCATTTTGTTCGAGTACGGCAGCGGATACCAATGGACGCGGATTCCCTCCTCGTTCGTGACGCGCCAACCGCGGGGCGTGCCCGGCGCCGGTTCGTTGTCGCTCGTGACGAGATCGACCTCGTGCCCCATCGCCACGAGGCGGCGGGCCATTTCGAGCGAACGCGTGCCGCCGGACATCTGGCGGGTGCGGAAATACTGGTGAATATAAACGATTCGCACGCGGCGGCTCGGCAAAGGCGAGAGGGCGGACACGAAGGGAATACTTGAATTTACGCCAAAATCGGCCGTCTTGTCTGGGGGCAGATCGCAGATGGGGTGGCTCGGTCGGGAGATTGTTCATGATCGCCGGCGATATGCCATGCCGACTTCGGGTCGATCCGCAAGGTCCAAACGCGGACCGAAGCGGTGCCGCCGCACCGGTCGCCCGCTCGAATGGCAACCGGGATAAAATGCAGCGCGCCGTGCGGCGATCGAGCGAACGCCGAACATCGGTCGGATTCGGGATGTCTAACGTTCGAGCGTCGGGTTCGCCTTGCCAGCGCGGTCGCCGCGTGGCATCATGCCGGATTGCCGCCGTGCGTCGAAACCCTTTTGCGGCCGAACTTTACGGCCAGATTTCGTCCGATGTCGAACACCAAGCCCGTCGAAATGGAAAAGCTGGTCTCCCTCTGCCGCCGCCGAGGGTTTTTGTTTCAGTCGAGCGAAATCTATGGCGGCCTCAACGGCTTTTGGGACTATGGCCCGCTGGGCGTCGAGCTCAAGCGAAACGTGAAGGAAGCGTGGTGGCGCGACATGGTTACCAGCCACAACGAGCTGCTCCAGCCGGCCGGCGCGCCGCGGCCGTTCGAAATGGTCGGTCTGGATTGCACGATCATCATGCACCCGCAGGTCTGGAAATGCTCGGGGCATTACGACCTGTTTCACGACTACATGGTCGACTGCCGGGAGTCGAAAAAACGCTATCGCCACGACCAGGTCCGTGGCCGCTGGGTCGAAGCCAAAGAACAGCGCGTGTTCGTCGCCACGGGCGCCGAGGCGGACCACGAAGCCGAGGACCTTCAGCAGCGGGCGCTCAAGTTCTTCGATTATCGCGCAAAGAACGCCGATCAGCTCAAATGGGACGGCGAGGTCGTCTCGCTCACGACGGTCAAGGACTTTTCGCAAGTCCTCGGCCCGGATGCCAAAGCGCTCGGCACGCTGACCGAGCCGCGCGAGTTCAATTTGATGTTCAAGACCTACGTCGGCGCACTCTCCGGCGAAGAGGGCATGGCGTTCTTGCGCCCCGAAACGGCCCAAGGTATTTTCGTCAATTTCAAGAACGTCCTCGACTCGACGCGCGTCGGCGTGCCGTTCGGCATCGCGCAGGTCGGCAAGAGCTTTCGCAACGAGATCACGCCGCGGAACTTCACCTTCCGCTCGCGCGAGTTCGAGCAGATGGAGATCGAGTTCTTCTGCCATCCGAGCGAGTCGCACGCCTGGTACAAGTATTGGCGCGATCGCCGCTTTGCGTGGTACACGTCGCTGGGACTCGCCGGCGAGCGGTTACGGCTTCGCGACCACGACGCCGAGGAACTCAGCCACTACTCGACCGGCACGGCCGACATCGAGTACGCGTTCCCGTTCCTCCCGCCGGGCGAGTTCGGCGAGCTCGAAGGAATTGCCCACCGCGGCGACTTCGACTTGCGCAGCCATAGCGAAGGCAAGCTCGATCCGAAGACTCGGCCGCTCGCTGTCGAACTTGGCCCGGACGGAAAGCCCAAGCATCGTGGCAGCGGCAAGGACCTTTCGTATCGCGACGAAGCGTCCGGCGAGCGGTACATCCCGCACGTTATCGAGCCGTCGGCCGGGGCCGATCGGGCGACGCTCGCGTTTTTGTGCGAAGCCTACTGCGAAGACGAAGCGCCGGACGAGAACGGCAAGATGCAGTCGCGGGTGGTGATGAAGTTCCACCCGCGGATCGCGCCGATCAAGGCGGCGGTGTTTCCGCTGGTGAAGAAAGACGGCATGCCCGAGGTTGCCCAGCAGCTCTACGCAGGGTTGAAGCGGCATTTCAACGTGTTTTACGACGAAAAAGGGGCCGTTGGCCGCCGCTATCGCCGCCAGGACGAAGCCGGCACGCCCTATTGCATCACGATCGACGGTCAAACGCTGCAAGACCAGTCCGTCACGATCCGCGACCGCGACACGCTCGAACAATGGCGCGTCAAGCTCGATGCGTGCGTGGACGAATTGAAGGCCAGGCTCGAATGACGCCGGGGAACGGTAGTGGGCGGTGGACAGTGAACGGTGGACAGTGGGTAGGGCATTTATTGGTGGGCGTATGCGGGACACGAAACGGAACGAGCGCTTCTCGAATTATGAAGCATCGAAGCGTTAGCAGCATAACGCTACGGTGGCCGGTTGCCACGATGCCGCATCAGTTAGTGATACGAGGACCGAGCGGCTCCCGTTGCGATCCACGCGCACCCGAACGTGCCGCGACCGGCGGCCAAGGAAGATAGCCATGACGCGACGTGGAGCTGCCGATTGTAGCATCGTTTTGTTGGCCGTGGTCCTCGTGCCGTTTGTGGCGCTCGGTTGTGCCCGGCTCTTTGGCGAATCGCGGCGCGACGGCGACGAAGATGCCGCTGCCGACAAGGCAGACGATGCGCCGCCGTTTAACCTGCCCTTGAGGACCTCGGGCGGGAACCAGGTTTGGTCCGACGTGCTCGTTTATCGGGGATGGCGGATTCAGAAAAACGTCGTGTTGGAACATTACCGGCTGCTCGACCCGGGCGACGTGCGGCGGGCTTGGGGCACGCGGGAGCAGTGTGCGAAGCGGTTCGAGGAAGTGAAGAAGGACCAGAAGCTCGAACCGCCCAAAGGGAAGTGCGTCGTCGTCGTGCATGGGCTGTGGCGGAGCCGCGACGCGATGACGCCCGTCGCCGAGTTTCTGGAGAAGGAAGGCGGGTATCATGTCGTCAACGTCACGTATGCCTCGACGCGCGAGCACATCGGCGACCATGCGCGGAATCTGGCGAGCGTCGTCGACGAGCTCGATTCGGTGGACGAGATCAACTTCGTCGCTTGCAGCTTGGGGAATCTCGTCGTGCGGCGGTATCTGTTCGAGCAGCAGAAGAAATCGAAGGATGGGAAGTTCGACCCGCGGTTCAAGCGGATGGTGATGCTTGCGCCGCCGAACCAAGGCGCGCAGATCGCGCGGCGGTTTTCGGGCGATGCCGTGGTGCGGGCGGCCTGGGGCGTGCCCGGGGACGAGATCGCGGAATGGGAGAAGCTGGCCGTGAAGCTGGCGACGCCGCCGTTCGAGTTCGGAATCCTCGCCGGCGGAAAGGGAACCGAGAAAGTCCGCAACCCGTTGGTCGGCGGCGACGATGATTATTTGCTGGCCGTGGAGGAGACGAAGCTCGTTGGGGCGCGGGATTTCGCGGTGCTCCCCGTGACGCATGCATCGATCAAACGCGATCCGACCGCGTTGGAATACACGCTGCGGTTCCTCCGGGAAGGGCATTTTCGCGCCGACGCCAAGCGAGAACCGATCGAACGGTAGCTTGTGGCGGCGTCGGCGGGCGGATAGGCTCGGGGACGGCGGAAGGAATGCAGAATGAAGAATGCAAAATGAAAAATGAAGAATGAATCGCCAATGGTGCACGGGCTTCGTCTGCATTTTTCATTTTGCATTCTTCATTTTGTTCTCGGGAGACATGTGAGATGTCGCAGGGCGCTTCGGGTGCGAGTTCTGGCGGTGGGCGGCAGGTGGAGGCGACCTCGGCGGCGAGCGCGGGTCCTGCGCCGTTCGATCCCGCGTTGTTCGAGCGCGTCGTGCGGCAGACGCTGGCGATGGCCGAGGATCAGGACGCCGAGACGTCGGCCGATTTGCAGCGGTTGCGGGTAATTGCCCATCGGCGGAAGGGCCAGCACTTGATGCTCGAGCCGGTCGTGGTCGAAATGGTGATGGCGATGCTGGGGCCGAGCTTCGCCGGACTCGACGCCGATCCGGAGCGATATCGCGAGATCGCGATGAAGGTCTCGCGGGCGCTGCTCGACGATCCCGTCGCGAGCAAGCGGCTGGAGAATCTTTGGGTGCGGCTCGCAGAAATCGGGTGATCGGGCGATGCGTGGCAGTGCGAAGAATCATGAATGCAGAGTGCGAAATGAAGAATGAAAAATGACATTTGATCGCGATTTGTCGCTTCACTTTTCATTCTTCATCTTGCATTCGGCCTTCCTTGCCGTGTTGGCGGGCGTGTGAGAGACATGCGATGACCGCGAATGCCGTGCAACAATTGATTACGGACAACCAGGGGTTGGTGCGTTCGCTCGCCAAGCGGATTCATCGCACGCTGCCGAGCTACGTCGAGATGGACGATCTCGTGGCCTACGGTCAAATGGGGCTGGCCGAGGCGGCGAAGGCGTTCGATGCTTCGCGGGGCCATCAGTTTTCGACGTTCGCGTACTATCGCATTCGCGGGGCGATCTACGACGGCCTCGGCAAGATGAACTGGTTCAACCGCGCGCAGTACGAGCAGGCGCGGGAGCAGGCCCTGGCGAGCGACGTGCTCGCGACCGAGGCCGACGCCCAAAGCGAACCGACCGACAGCGTCCGCGAGGAGGTGCGGTGGCTCAAGCGGGCGACGTCGACGTTGGGCGTCGTCTATTTGATGGCCCAGTCGTCGGAAGAAGAGAACGCGGCGGCGAACGTCGTCGACGAAAAGGCCGAGGCGCCGCCAGAGGTGATGGCGCGACGAGAGTTGCACGAAAAGCTGCACGCCTTGGTGGATTCGCTCGCGCCGGAGGCCGCCACGCTGATCAAGGCGATCTATTTCGAGGGCCTCACCATCCAAGACGCCGGCGAGCGGATCGGCGTGAGCAAGGCCTGGGCGAGCCGGCTGCACGCGAAGACGTTGGAGCAGTTGGCTAGGGCGCTGCGGAGGGCGGGAGAATAGCGGCTGGGGGCTGGGGGCTGGGGGCTGGGGATTCAATGCGGTCGAGCGTTTGCTCGATGCGGTTTAACGAGCACTCGCGGCCCAGCAATGCGAGCGTTTCGAACAGGCCGAAGCCGACTGCTTTGCCGGTTACGGCGACGCGGATGGCGTGGATGATCTGGCCGATTTGGATTTGTTCTCGTTCGACGAACTGATGCAGCGCGCGGTCTAGCGTGGGGGCGTCGAATGGTTCGGTTGCGGCGAGCACTTCGCGGAACTTCTTGAGCAGCGGCATGGCTTCCGGCGGTTTCGCGATTCGTTTTTCGAGCGCCTTTTCGTCGTACTCGAGCTTGTCCGCCGGCGCGAGGAAGTCGGCGTATTCGAGGATATCGCCAGCAACCTTGATCCGATCGCCCGCGGCGTCGACCAAGGCGAGCAGCTTGGGGCCGATGTCGCACGGCGGCGGCGAGCTGACGATTCCGGCGCGCTGCAAGAACGGCAGCACGAACGCAACCTTCTGCTTCGCCGGCAAGCGCTGCATGTGCCGCTCTTGAAACGCCGCAAGCTTGGCGGGATCGAAGCTGGCCGGCGCTTTGTTCACGCGGTCGAGCGAGAATGCCGCGATCATTTCCGAGCGCGAGAAGTCTTCCGTCTTGTCGTCGAGCGACCAGCCGAGCAAGAGCAGATAATTGACGATCGCATCGGGGAGGTATCCGACTTGCTCGTAGAAGTCGACGATGACCGGGTTGAAGGTTTCGGCGGACGTGGCGAGGCCGAGCGCGGCGGCGATGCGTTGGCCATGCTCGTTGACTTTGGCGAAATCGGCGTTCTTCAAATACTTGTCGAGCTTCCGTTTGCTGAGCTTGTTGCGGCTGCCCGGTTCGGCGACGTAAGGCAGGTGGGCGTATTGCGGCCGCGGATAGCCGAGACCTTGGGCGATGAACACTTGCCGCGGCGTGTTCGAGAGATGCTCTTCGGCGCGGATGACGTGCGAAATCTGGAAATCGAAGTCGTCGACGACGCTGGCGAGGTGATACAGGCACGTGCCGTCGGCCCGCTGAACGACGTGATCTTGCTCGCGGGCCCAATCGAACTCGACCCGCCCGCGGACGAGATCGTCGAGCACGAGCGTGCCTTCGCGGGGCATCTTCAATCGCACGACGGCGGCGCGGCCTTCGCGCTCGAAACGCTGGCGATCGGCATCCGTTTCCGCCATCCAGCGGCGGCTGTAGGTGAACTGGCGTTTTTCGCGCTCGGCGGCTTCGCGTTCGGCTTGGATTTCTTCGGTCGTGGCGTAGTCGTAATAGGCGAAGCCGGCCGCAACGAGCTTCGCCGCGGCGGCGCGGTAGTTGTCCATCCGCTGCGACTGATAATACGGAGCGTACGGCCCGCCGACTTCGGGGCCTTCGTCCCAGTCGATGCCGAGCCAGCGGAAGCCGTGCAAGATCGGCGCGAGGGCTTCCTCGACGTTCCGCTGAGCGTCGGTGTCGTCGATCCGCAGGAGGAACTGGCCGCCGTGCTTGCGGGCGAAGAGCCAGTTGAACAACGCCGTGCGGACGCCGCCGATGTGGAGATAGCCAGTGGGACTGGGAGCGAAGCGGGTGCGGATCATGGAGCAGGGGTCGGGATTCAGGGGTCGGGGGTCGGGGGTCGGGGCTGCGGACGCTTTTCGTGCTTACAGGATATCGGCGGAGGCCAGGAGCGCGAACGGCTTGTGCGGCGAATGGCGAATGGTAAATCGTGAGTCGTGAATGGTGAATGGCGACCTGTCGGGCGTCCGCGGCGAGTCTGCCGAAGGTTTGCGGACGCGGTCTCGTGGTTTAGACTGCGGCCGCTGGTTCTGCGACGCGAAAATGGCCGAAACCGCTTGGCTCAACTTCGGGAGTCGACATGAGCGACGAGAACTTCATGCCGACCGGCGCGCTCGAAGCGCGATTCGACGTCCTGCGGCGGCGGGCCGGGTTTGTGCTCGGGCCGTTGGCGTTCCTGGCGGTTTGGTTCGCCGAAATGGGCAGCCTTTCGGAGGCGGCTCACCGCATGGCCGCGGTCATGGCGGCGGTGATCGTCTTTTGGGTCTGCGAGTCCTTGCCCATGCCCGTTACCGCGCTGTGCGGAGCGGCGTTGTGCGTAGTGCTGCAAATCGCGCCCGCAAACACGGTGTTCGCCCCGTTTGCCGACCAGTTGATGTTTTTGTTCATCGGCTCGTTCATCCTCGCCCGAGCGATCTTCTTGAACGGACTTGACCGGCGGGTGGCGCTCACCGTGTTGTCGCTCGACTGGGTCGGAGCGCGGCCGGGACGGGTGCTGTTTGCGTTCGGCGCCGTGACCGCGGCGGCTTCGGCTTGGGTGTCGAACACCGCGATTACCGCCATGATGTTCGCCATCGGGTTGTCGATTCTGAGGTACATGCTCGGCAACGGGGCGAGCGGCAGGCACCCGGCAGAAGGCAAGCCGCGCATCGACCCGCGTTACGCGACCGGAGTGATGCTGATGACGACGTTCGCGGCGTCGATCGGTGGACTGGCCACGCCGGTCGGAACGCCGCCAAACGTGATCGGCATTCGGCATATCGAAGTTCAACTCGGCGTCGACGTGCCGTTCTTCACGTGGTGCTTGATTGGCGTGCCCGTGGTCGCCGTGCTCTACCTGTTCATGTTCGCGTACTTGAACTGGTTCTGTCCGGCCGGCGTGAAGGAGTTGCCGGGAAGCCGCGCCTTGCTGCTCGCAGAGCGCGACAAGCTCGGACCTTGGACGACCGGCGAGCGTTCGACCGTGCTGGCGTTTCTCGTCACCGTCGTCCTGTGGATCTCGCCGGGCGTTGCCGCGCTGCTTCTCGGGGAAGACCACGCGACGTATCGGATGCTCAGGGCGAGCCTGCCCGAGGCGGTCGGGGCGATCGTCGGCGCGACGCTCTTGTTCTTGCTGCCGGGCAACGGCGAGCGCAAGGCGATTCATTGGCGCGAGGCGGTGCAGATCGACTGGGGCGTGGTGCTGATCTACGGCGGCGGCGTCGCCTTCGGGGCGCTGGCCGTCGATACGGGTCTTACCGCGGCGCTCGGCGACGCCTTCCGCGAACGTCTGGCCGGCATGGGACCGGTGGCGATGCTGTTCGCGGCGACGGCGTTCGGTACGGTGATGTCGGAAGCGACGTCGAATACCGCGTCGGCGACGATCGTCGTGCCCACGGTAATCGCCGTCGCTCAGGCGTTGGGCGTCGATCCGCTGCCGCCAGCGATCGCGGCGACGATGGGTTGCAGCCTCGGCTTCATGCTGCCGGTGAGCACGCCCTGCAACGCGATCGTGTATGGGTCGGGGTATATCCCGATCGTGCGGATGATTCGCTACGGGCTACTGCTCGACGTGGCCGGCGTGTTGGTGATCGTGGGCATGGTTCGATACTTGTTGCCCATCGTGCGATGACCGCGCGGCGATTTCGCGTCGACCAATGGCTATAGGGATTGGGTGCCACTGCTGGCTTGTCCAGCATTGAGCATGGCCAATCGACATCGCCTCGCGATTCGCACTGCTGGACAAGCCAGCAGTGGCACCCGATTTCTTCGCGTCGATCGTGCGTTAGGTATCGACCACGCGGGTTCCGGCCAGGTGATCGTGGATGCAGCGTCGTTCGCGGCTGAAGATCGCTACCGAATCGGCAAACGCCCACAACGCACCGAAGAATACCCCGATGAACCAAGGCAGCCATGACCGGAGCAAGACACCGTACACGAATCCCGGCGGGCTGCCGTCCAATCGCTCGATCCTCATGCCGAACATCTTTTTTGCAATCGATTGTCCCGATTGCATAATCATCACGCAGTTGATGATCACCACGGCGAGCAAGCCGCCAACGATGAGCAAGATGCCCATCGCGGACACGAAGTCGTCGCCCCCGCCCTGCTGCCTTGGTCGATCGTGGGCAAACACGATCGCGATTACAAAGCCGGGAATCACCGCGACGCCGTAAATCAGCGAATCGACCAGGCGGCCGATGAACCGCGTTCCCCGCGACGCCAGCCTGTGCGTTTCGACGGGGGCGTAGCCGAGCGGCACGGCCGTAGTCGTCGTCGGAGATTGGTAGGGATTGAAGTCGAACGGGTCGCCGTCGGGCGCTGCGGTTGCCGGTTGCCACGGAGCGTGGGCCTGCGGCAACGCCTCGGCGAACTCCGCCAGCGGCGCAAACGCGGCGGCGAGCGGAATCGGCGTCACCGCCCCGCATTCCGGGCACTTCGCCCTCTTCCCCGCCGTTTCGTCCGGCGTGCGGAGTTGCTTGCCGCATTGATTGCAGTTGAATTCGATGGGCATGAGTCGGCTCGGTATGCTGAACCTTCGGCGAACCGGACGAATCGGAACGACGACGAACACGGAGCGGCGCCGAATTACGGTGGTCCGAATTCGCTCGTCCGCTGTCCCGTACACTGGAGATAGAAAACCGCTTGTAGGAGCCCAATGTAAGGCACGACGGCAACGAAGCCAATGAAGCAGGTAACTAGACTGAATAACCCGCCCACGATACCCACGACAAGGAATAAGAGGAACAGCGTGAGTCTGTTGCCCGACATTACGGAAATCGAGGTCTTGATGCCATCGATCGCCGGCATGTCGCGGTCGACGACCGCGGCGAAGCTTTGCGAGACGCTTAAATAAATGACGACGTTGACGATTGCGAGTACGGCTAGCACGGCGAAGAACGCAAGGAGATCCCCGCCGCCCGCAGCCATGGCAGCGAATGCCAGGATTGCGCCGATCAAGCCGGTAACGAAAAAAATCAGGTTGATCAGCATACCTCGCAACAAGTATGGGCCGCCAGAAAAAATATCTCCGACCGAGGCCGGCTCGCCTCGGGCGATACGCAGGAAGCAGCGAATTGTTCCCATCTGAAGCCAGGTGTACGCCACCCATCCGATTAATTGGATAACGATCTGTGCGATGACTACGGACCCCAAGTCGATGTTCGGCGCCGCTCGCCCGGGCGCGAAGTTGACCGCGCCGCCCAAGGCCGATGAAATTGCGGAGGATATGAAATTGAAGACGACGTGAACAACGCACAGTGTTAATCCCGTGAGCAAACAGATCGACATGTTTGCTTTGAATATTGCCCAAGTCGCCGAAAGCGAGCGTCCAAAATCAACCCGCGTGGGCACGAGTTCACCGACGCTGCTGGTCCGCTGCTGTGCCGATTCGCCGCCGATGCTCGGCGAAGCGTATGGATTCCAGCCCTGCTGCTCGCCGGCTTGCGGTCCGGGAGCGAACGGCGAACCGGTCGCAGGCGCGGGCGGCGGCGCCGCGCTCGCCGCAAACGGGATTTGCATCACCGCCCCGCATTGTGGACACTTCGCCTGCCGCCCCTGTGTGCCGTCGGGCGTCCGCAGCGGATTGCCACATTGCGTGCAGTTGAATTCGATCGGCATATGGAATGCCCCCGGCGGTCAGATATCAATTCGAGAAAATCGCGCACGTGCGCAGCCCTAGAATACGGCGAACCCCGTCGCACTGGAAGCCGGGAAGCGTAGCAACAAGTGCGGTCCGGGGGTGAGCTTGCCTCAGGCTGCTGCCCCGCCGGCCTACTTCGCCGTCAGCGACGCGGCGGCCATTGCCCCCGTGTAGCCGACCAGATCGCCGCGGCCCTGACAAATCTCGGCCATCTTGGCGTAATTGCCCGAGCGTTCGGCAAGCTCCCACAGATGCGGCGCGATGCCCATCGTCGGTTGCCCGGCGGGAATCAGGTGGTTGAGCTCGTCCATCGCCAGATCGAAGCGCTTGAGCCGCGCCAACAGCGAAATGTAAAACTCGATCGCCGCCGTGCCGGACGCCTGAATGTCGGTCCGTTCGGCCCGCTCGCGGAAGAACGGGATCGCCCGGTCGATTACGTCGGCCCGCGCAGGCCCTTCCGCGGTAAGGCTGTGTTCCGCTTGAGCCAAGAGCGCGCCCAGGAACAGGCCGTGGCTCGGATAATAATCGGCGAACGGCTCCTCGGCCGCAAACTGAAACTGCGTGTGCAGCCGCTGGCCGTACTCCGTCAAATCGACCGCCAGCCGCAGCGTCTCGACGTCGTCGCTCATCCGCGCGAACCGCACCACGCTCGACAGGTGCGACGTGTCGATGTGGTAGTTGCCGCCGGCGAGCAGCCAATCGCGATCGGCGAGCAACTCGGCGAGCGTGGTTTCCGCCGGCGGTTTGCCTTGCTGCCGCTCGATGTCGGCCCGCACGTTTTCGAGCAGATTGGCGTGCAGATTCCGCACGAGCAAGCCCGCTGCTTCCGAATGCTCCTCGCGGCTGAGATTGGGCAGCATTCCGTCGAGCGTGGTGATCGTGTTGCAGATGCCGTGGGACGCGAGAATCAACTCCAACCCGCGCCGCGGCCACACGCCCTCGTACAGGGCGAGTTCGATGATCTCGTTGCGGTTTTCGTCGGTCGGTTCGATCGCGGCGAGCCGCTCGCGGACGGCGGCTTTGTCGCCCGAAATCTGCAAGTACATCCAGGCCTCGCGGAGCTTGCCCTCGGCGAGCAGCAACAGGCCGACCTCTCGGCAGGCGACGATGTATTCGTCTTCGAGCTGCGTGCGAAGCGGATCGGCGAGGTCGCGGGTTTGGCCGATGTCGATGATGGGCAACCCGAGCTTGTGCCGGACCTGCATCTGGCGGACGGTGAACAGGTCGCGATAGTTCGCCTGTTCCTTGAGCGACGCCGCCAGCGTCGCGAGCGCCGCGTCCACCCCCCGCGACGCAATCTCAGCCGCAAGCTGTCTAAACTGCAAAGAACCAAGCGGCCGATCGGTCATGGGTCTTCTTCGGAGCCGGAACTGTTCTCTAGCTTCGTAATCCCCCGCTGTCCACTGCCCACTGCCCAACTCTCCCGGTCCTACGCAAACGCCGCCCGCATCTGGTCGAGATACTTGGGACACTCTTCGCGCGGGTCGCCCTTCTCCTCGAATTCGAGCACGATGTAACCGCGATAACCGGCGTCGCGGAGGATGCTCGCGAGCTTCTTGAAATCCGTCGGCTCACGCTTCGATCCCTTCGGCGAAACGACCACTTTGACTTGCACGTTCACCGTGTACGGCGCGAGCTTGGCGAGATCGCCGTAAATGTCGGCCGAGTGGAAATTGCCCGTGTCCATGTTCACGCCGAACCACGGGCTCTTCACGTCGCGGACCAAGGCGAGCAGGCCATCGACGTTCTCCGTGAGGCCGCCGTGGTTTTCGAGCGCCAGCGTCACGCCGTGCTTGCCCGCGAACTCACAGCATTCCTCCATGCCCGCGACGGCCAGCTTGTGAGCCTCTTCCGGCGATTGGCCGCTCTTGGCGTTGCCGGAAAAGATGCGAATGACCGGCGCGCCGAGAATCGCGGCGTGTTCGATCCAGCGTTTGACGCCGGCGATCTGCTCGTCGCGCGTCTTTCCGCTCGGATGGCAAAAATCGTTGCCCACCGCCGTGCCCGAAATGTCGAGTCCCAGCCGGAAGCACTGCCGAGCGAGGCCGTGCAAGAACTCGGCCGTCGGTTGCGGCGGGAAGTAGTAGCTCGTCAGTTCGGTCCCTTCGAGGCCGAACTTCGCGCAGTCGTCGACAAAATCGGCCAGCGTCAACTTCGGCGACTTGCCCGTGAGCAGATCGCGATAGCTATAGGCGGCGAGACTGAACTTGAACTTGGGTTGGCCGTTGCGCTGGATTGGCTCGATGGCCGGCGCGATGCGCGGCCCAATCGCACCGGACGCCAAGGCAATTCCCGCACCGGCAACGCCGCGCAGCCATTGGCGGCGATGCACGGCGCGTTCAACGAGTCGATTCGACATGGATGATTCCCCGCACGCGGGCCGCGAACGAAACGGCGATTTCGCCTTCGGTGATAACCTCAGCGGCGTGCGGGGTCAAGCGCGGATAGGAGTCGGCGCGATGATGGTGGGCACATTGCCCCCCGTGTGTTCACCGGGGGCTAAATGCGGCGGGGATAAAATGCGGCGGGGATAAACTAGTCGACCGTCTCTGCGAACTCTGCGAATTTGATAGGCGATAGCACTCGTAGGACGGATTGCAATCCGTCCCACAGTGCCGCTAGCACTTGTCGGTCTCATCTAGACAGAGCACTAGTCGTCCATGCGGGCCGACGAAATGAGCTGGATGAACTCTTTGTTCGTGCGGAACTTGCCGAGTTGCTTCGTAAGCTGCTCCATCGCGTCGACGGGGTGCATCGTCGCCAGCGTCCGACGGAGCATCGTCACCGCGTGCAGCGTGTGCGGCTCGAGCAGCTTCTCCTCGCGGCGCGTGCCGGATTGGCTGATATCGATGGCGGGCCAGACGCGGCGGTCGGCCAGTTTGCGGTCGAGCACGAGTTCCATGTTGCCCGTGCCTTTGAACTCCTGAAAGATCAACTCGTCCATCCGGCTGCCGGTGTCGACGAGCGCGGTGCCGACGATGGTCAGCGAACCGCCTTCCTCGAACACGCGGGCCGTGGCGAACAGTTTCTTGGGAATGTCCATCGCCTTGATGTCGATGCCGCCCGTCATCGTGCGGCCGCCGCTCGAATTGCCCACCCACTTGTTGAACGCCCGGGCGAGGCGCGTGATCGAGTCGAGCAGCAGGAACACGTCCTTGCCTTCTTCGGCCAAGCGTTTGCAGCGTTCTACCACGAGCTGCGACAACCGGACGTGACTTTCCACGTCCATGTCCAAGCTGCTCGCCACCACTTCGCCGGAAACCATCCGCTTCATGTCGGTGACTTCTTCCGGACGCTCGTCGATCAGCAGCACGACCAAATGGACGTTCGGATGATTGGCCGAAATCGCCTGGCTGATCTGTTGCAACAAGATCGTCTTGCCGGTCCGCGGCGGAGCGACGATGAGCGCGCGTTGGCCCTTGCCCAGCGGCGTGAGCAGGTCCATGACGCGGGTTCCGAGCGGCTGAGCGCCCGTTTCCAGCCGCAGCCATTCCTCGGGATTGATCGGCGTCTTCTGGTCAAAGTTCTTGACGTTGACGTACTCTTCCGGCGGCATGCCGTCGACTTCCGTGATCTCCTTGATCCGCGGACCTTGCTGCCGGCGGCCTTGCTGGATGAGGCCCTTCAAGTAGACGCCGGGGCGGAGGTTGAACCGCTCGATCATCGTGCCCGGCACGAACGGATCCGTGCGAACCCGGACATAGTTCTTTTCCGGGTCGCGGAGGAAACCATAGCCGTTCGGGTGCATCTCGAGGACGCCGCCTCCGGGAATGACCGCGGCCGGTTCGCCGCTGTCGGGAAAGTCCATGGGAGCAGGCGCGTTCTGGCGCTCCAGGGCCGTTCCATAAGGGAGCCGGCGTCGCCCGCCGCCTTGCCCGCTGCCCTGCCGCTGACCGCCCTGGCGTCCCGCGTAGCGTCCATTACCCATGCCGCCGCCGTCGGCGCGTCCGTGTTGCGGTCGGCCCGTCTTCTTCCGTCGTGTCATGCATCACCCAAAGAGAGATAGGTGGCCCGCCGCGCCTTCCGCGCGCCGGGAGTCAGAGAGAATGTCGTAAAGCAAGGTGCGCGCGCAAAGCGTACATGCTGCGCAGTGGCCCTATACCGATGGTCACCGAGCGCCCTGAATCGAAGCGATGACGAAACCGTGTACCGTCAAAGCCCAACCGGTCCGCAGAAAAGCCAGGCGGCGTCTGCGATTGCCGGTACGGAATATGGATTCTGCCGTGTTCCCGGGGCAAACCGAACGCGCCAACTCCAAACGGAGCGGCCAACCCCCATAGCTAAGCAACCGCCGTTCCTGAGCACAAAAGCGATGACTCAGGCCAAGGTCTCTTGATGATCCACTCCGCCATAAATACCGGCGGCGGAGGGCGGCCCAGAAGCCGAAGTCCCAAGCGTCAAATCGCGCTACGGGCTTCTTTCTCGCCGGGCCAACGGCGCGTGCCTAATCGGCAGAACTTCTATAACTACGGTCATCTTATTCAACTCTCGGGCACTGTCAAGCGATGTCTCAAGCCGCGAACCCCAGAATTCTCAAAAAAACGCCGACTTTCCGTGGCCCGTGCCAATCGCAGGGGTCGCGCTACGCTGGTTGGCCGACGCGTGGCACGGAGGGCCTGTCCACCTGTGCGGTTCGCAAGACGGCGTGGATCGGCACCCCTCACGGGATGGACGAGCCGCCCGTGCCGCCCCGACAGCACCGCTTTCGCCCACTCGCCAAAGAACGAGGCGCCGGCCCGCAAATTCGGCGCAATCCGTCAAACTCGCCTAATCCGCACCAAGCCACTTGGCCGATAACTCGCCCAAGAGGCCGCCCAGTCTCGCGCCGCGGCGAAGGCGCGCACTCGCTTCAAGGAAATGCTCCCATGTCGCGAATCTCCCTCGCTCTTGCCCTTACGCTGCTGTCGACGCTCGGGAGCGTTCGCGCGTCGGCTGCCGAGAGCGCCGTCCACTGGCAAAGCGACATCGAAGCCGCCTGCGCCACGGCCGCGCAGTCGAACCGCCTCGTGCTCGTCCACTTCTGGGGTTCCAACTGCAAGCCGTGCGTCCGCTTGGAAAACACGGTCTTCACAGAACCCCAGTTCGCCGCCGTCCTCGAAGCCGACTACGTGCCCGTCAAAATCAACGTCGATCAATTTCCGGTGACCGCCGACCGCTACGGCGTGCGCGCTTGGCCGACGGACGTGATCCTCACGCCCGACGGCAAAATGGCGGGTACCATTGCGTGTCCATCGGACGGCGTGGAATACGCTCGCCGCCTGCGCGAAACGGCGTCGAGCGTTCGCCGCGCGAACGCCCAGTTCGCCCAAGCCGACCGCAGTTCGACCAATGTGAGCCGTTACGATACGCCGCGCGAGGCCGTGGCGAACTACGCTCCGCGCGAAGAATATCCCCGAGCGCAAGTCACTGCGGTGGAACAGCAAGCCCCGTCGAGTCCGTCCTACGGCAGCGACCGGCGGTATACGAACGACTTCGGCTCTGTGCCTCCGCAAGATCGCGCCGCGCCCTTGAGCCCCGATGCCAACGCCTATGCCGGCCCGACGGCCGCAAGCGCTCCCCGCATGACGACGCGCGAAGGTCCCGTCGCGAAATCGAACGCCGATGAAGGTAATCCTGCGCTTCCCTACGGCAGCCTCAACGGCGCGAGCGCCGCGGCAAGCCCCGGCCAATCGCCATACACCGAACCCGCGTCTGCCAATCCAACAAGCGCCCGTCCCGCGGCCGATGCCCCGCGTGCGCAAGCTGCCGCTCAACCGAGCGCGCAACCGGTCTTGTGCCTCGACGGCCATTGTCCGGTGACGCTCATGGAAACGCAGAAATGGGTCTACGGCGATCGCCGTTTCGGCGCGGTCCATCGCGGCCGGCTCTACCTATTCGCCAGCGCCGCCCACCAACAGCGGTTTCTCGCCGAGCCGGACCGCTACAGTCCCGCGATCTCCGGCCACGACGCCGTCGCGTGGGTCGAACAGGGCCAATTCGTCCGCGGCGAAATCAAATACGGCGGGTTCTACGAAGGCTACATCTACCTCTTCTCGAGCGAAGCGACGCTCCGGCAATTCGAAGCCAATCCGCAGCGCTACGCCGGCCCCGTCCTGCAAGCCCTCGCCGCCGGCCGCGGCCAAGGCCAAATCCGCCGCTGAAACTGCCGGGCTTACCTCGCGTTGTTGTGGCCGGCCGCGATTGTTGTGACCGGTCTCCGACCGTGCCACTCGTTGCGGGAAGATCACTGCGCTAGCCGGCGTCTTTGTCGCGCCTCGGTCGGCCGCACTGGCAAGCGAGGCCGCTCCGCCGCAGGATGGGCGTTCGCTCCACGCATGCCGCTCACTGCCTTCCCTTGACCGGGTGCCGCCGCCCGCCTGTTCCCGTGCCGTCGCTCCTTCCCAACGCCGACGAACTGGCCCGTTACGGCCCGCTTCTCGCGGAAGCTCGCCGCATCAAAGGGACGTCGCTGGGCCGCGATGCGTGGCGGCGGCTTAAGCGGAACCGCGTCGCGATCGCCGCGCTCGTCGTCCTTGTCACGCTCGCGGGTCTTGCGCCCGTGGTCCCGCTTTTGCCGCTGCAATCCCCGCGCGAGCAGGCCCTTGCCACGCGTCAATTCGAACCGCCGAATGCCGCGCCGCAAACGCTCGGCCTTTACGCTCTCTATGCAAACGCCTCAAGCGCCGAAGCCAGCGCCTCCGATGCCGCGGCGTTCATCGCCCGTCGCGATGCCCTGTTCGGCGAACTCAACCTATTCGACCGCGCGCTGCTGGCCGCGCGGCTCAACGTGTTCGGCGATTGGTGTATCGGCTCGCTCTGCGGCACCGACGAACTCGGCCGCGACTTGCTCGCGCGGCTCTTCTGGGGCGCCCGCGTCTCGCTCTCCGTCGGCGTCGTCGCGGCGCTCGTCTCGCTCGTCATCGGCGTCAGCTACGGCGCGACGAGCGGCTATTTCGGCGGCCGCATCGACAACGCCATGATGCGGCTCGTCGACGTCCTCTACTCGATCCCGTTCATCTTCGTCGTAATCTTCATCATCACGATCCTCAAGGAAGAATCGATCAAAGCCGCCCTCCGCGAAGCCGGCATCGACGAGATCAGCGTCTTCTTCGTCGTCATCGGCGCGATCTACTGGCTCACGATGGCCCGAGTCGTCCGCGGCCAGGTCCTCTCGCTCAAACAAGAGCAATTCGTCGAAGCGGCCCGAACCATCGGCGCAAGCCGCCGGAGAATCATCTTCCTCCACCTCGTTCCCAACCTGCTCCCCATCGTCATCGTCTACCTCACGCTCACCATCCCCAGCGTCATGCTCTTCGAAGCCTTCCTCTCCTTCCTCGGCCTAGGCGTCAGCGCCCCCGACGTCTCCTGGGGCCTCCTAGCCAACGACGGCATCCAAGTCATCACGCCGCTAAGAGTCTATTGGTGGGTAGTCGTCTTCCCCGGCGTGGCGCTGGCGACCACGCTCTTTGCGCTGAACTTTCTTGGCGATGGGTTGCGTGATGCGCTGGATCCAAGGATGAGTAAGCACTGACGCAATAACAGATCAAGCGAGGCTTGTACCTGATGGCGCTAGGCGCGAGGATAGTTTATGAGGAAGTCGCCATGGAACGTGATTCTTCGTCTTGCAGCGGTCCCGTTAGGCGACGTATGCTTGGCCTACGCGGCTGACGCTGGAAGCGGCTTCGTTGCGGCGGACGATACCGACGAACGGCACGTCGGGACTGGCACCACCGCAGCTTGTCGAGGCGGATGACGATCGAGAGCATCGATTCGACGACAGATTCAAAACGAGAATCCAACTCGTTGGAAAAACTCAGTCGGCGACGCCCATTTCACGCCAAGCGCTTCGCAAACATCTGGTATTTTTGGCGGCTTCGTGGCTTTAAGCGGCTTGATGCGCAACGGTGCTTCGTCCGTGACAACTATTAGATCGGACGCAATCGCCTCCGCGATGATGAACGGGTCCGCGCGGTTTCCGGCGCTCGCCCTTGCCGCAAAATTGGGGAATTGCTTCATCACTTCCGTGAGGCGACCCAGTACCCTCGCGGTAGGCTTTCGAAACAACTTTCGTCGCACCTTCGCCCAAGCAAGCAGTTCGTCCTCTTGACGCCGCAGTTCCCGATACACTTCTTCGACTGACCAAATCTGGTCTCGCCCGATCAGCGTGTCAATTTCGTTCCAAAGCGACGGAAAGACAGAGATCGGATAGCGTTTACGCCATCCGTTGATCAAAAAGCTCGTATCTAGACAAAAAGCGTCAACCAATCTAATTGACCGCTGTACTCGGTTGGATGCGATTTGGGAATACGGCTTTGAGGAGTTTCGGCAAGTGTTTGAGCTTCATTCCAGCCAGCAACTCGGTTAGCCCTGCGCCGTGTATCTCGCCGGCATCGTATGCCGAAACGGCCAGGCGAGTGAACGAGAAGCCGAGGCGATTCAACGTCGATTTATGTGGCTGCCTTGGTCCGAACTGCTTCTTGGTGGTTTGAGTAGGCGCGGCCGTATAGACGCTCCACTTTTTGCGAAGGTCTCGCCACGTGACCGCCTTTATTTCCACGAGCTTAATAAGCGCTGCAAGGCGACTCACCTTATAGACGGCCGCAATTCTCGTGGCGGTTTCTTCGAAGTCCTGCCCGCGAATCTCAGGTAGCCGCCGCATTAAGTCCTCGGTTGGGACGAGCGTTTCCGCGGCCACTGCGTCACAGTATCGTTCGATGGCGCGGTTGTCGCGGCCCGAAAATGTGGTTACGGCAGACTGCCCCAGTGCAATGTGTACCAATTCGTGAATCATCGTAAACACACGAGCTTCGAATAGCTCTTTGGTGTTTACGACAACCGCGGGTGCAAACTTATCGCAAAACGCGATTCCGCGAATACCGTCTTTGGCGATATTCCCCGTTTGAAAAACGAATACGCCAAGTGCCTCGCACTGCGTTCGCCAGAGCTTGAAAGCCGCGGCCGAAGTAGGGCAAGCAATCTGATCCTGAACTCGCACACCCAGGTGAGATCGAAGGTGGGCGGCGGCGTTTCGAATGCTCGATTCGGAGGCGAGCGAGGCCACAACAGGGCAGGCAGCTTCGCCATTCTCTTCAATGAAGTCGGACGCCCAGGCCAGACGTTCGTGGACGTCTTCGATCGTGCGGCGAACTGCAGGCGACTCGCTCCGTTCGGTGTAACCTGCCAATACCCGGAATTCATTTGCAACTTGAAAATCAGTCGGCGGCGCCGGCAAGTAGAAGACCATCAGCGGGCGATTGTATCGCTTCGCCAATCGAACCAGCATCGCGTACGAGGGTGTACCTTCCCCACGTTCCCACGCAGCAAGATTGTTGGCCTGTAGACGTTCCGCCTTGGCAACGACATCGACGTCCATGCCGGCTCTTTCTCGAGCCCATTTCAGCATCACCGGGTTCGCATTGGACGGCACTGACGGCATCTTCGGTTCCGCAATCTACGACAGCATTGATAGCTACCACAACCTGACCATATGACGTCCGATACACGGTGTCAAATCTAGTGTCAAAGTGCATCAGGTTATGTCGGCCTTAAGCTGGCATAAAGTCCATTTTGCGTCGACTAGAGTGGAATTCGGCCGGGTGCCAATGGGCTCAGCCAGTGACCGTCGCAAACGA
Source organism: Planctomycetota bacterium (assembly GCA_003576845.1). GTDB lineage: Bacteria > Planctomycetota > Planctomycetia > Pirellulales > PLA5 > PLA5. The sequence continues at coordinate 67,677 of QEVJ01000011.1, read as the reverse complement.
ACTCTCCATTCTCGATAGTTCCGTCGCCCGACCTCGTGAAGTCGCGTTGGGTCGGCCTCGCCGTCCGATTCATCCGCGTGTTCCACGTTGCGCGGTGCGTTCACGCAACCGCCCGCACCGCTTTCGCCACCCGCTCCACATGCTCCTCCAGCGACAGCGAATGCGCCTTCGCGAGCGCCTCCAGCGTCCCTTTCGTCGCCGACTGCTGCCCCAACTCGACGCGCCGCAATTGCCGGTCGGTAATTCCCGGCACGTCCGGCTGCTTCAATCCGTGCGCCTCGCGAATCGCGCGGATCGCGGTGCCGTTGCGTTTGTCGTACCGCTCGGTTTTCGCCCGCGTCGCCAACGCCGCGGCAGGATCGACGATTTGCTGAAACTACGTCCATCCCTGTAATCATCCGTGATCGTAGGTCAGGCACTCCCGTGCCTGACAGAATCGCCGCAAGACGCTCCGCCACATTCGTGACGCGCCGCACTCACGAAGCCCCCGCCAGCGCCCCGCCAAATTCACATCCGCCGGCCGCTCTCATGCAAGCGCCCGCGCGAGCCAACGGCCCCGAAAAAAATCCTTACGCCGCCGCCCGCCCACAAGCCCCAAATCCCCGCTTTTCGCACCGCCTGCGCGAGGGAGTTATTAAACAAACTCCTGGGGGGCCCCAGGGGTAACGTTTAATAACCCCCGCACCGCCGCCGCACTGCCCACCCAACAAAAAAATCCAGCCAAACGTGCCTTTCGCTCAAAAAATAAACAAATCGCCAAACAACATCCGCCGCTCAATCCGCCACATCGTTCGCCGCGCGAAAGCACCTCGCCCCACAGCGGCGCAGCATCTTCCGTCCCCTCCCTCATACCAAACGATTGGCCCACCTTCAAGCGACAAAATCCCCGGCGTCGCGCCAATTCCGGTGGTTCCCCAAGACGAACATGTCCGGCCAGCCGGCGCCGTTGACAGGAATCAGGCAGCGTTCCAATCGTCCTTCCCGCATTATCAACGGCTGCCACTGGCTCAGTCACGTAGGCTGGGCTGTGCCCACCGGGTCATCGATTTCGTCCCACGTTGCGCCTCGCGAGGTTCGGCCTTTCGATTGGTTGTCCCCGATTGCCGGCCCGGTTGGCGGTTTTGCGCGGCTTCGTGCTCGGAGGCTTCGGTGGGCACAGCCCACCCTACGAAAGCTGCCAAAGTCCGGTGGTTCGGGCGAGCATCATCGGCGCGTCGCTTGGGCGGGCTGTCAAGGCCACATTTTTCCACCCTTGTTGTGCGTTTCACGTGAAACGTTTGCAAACGATTTGCATGTGCGCCGCCGCGTGTCTCGGGCGCTGCGATTCAGCGGCGCTCGATAGCCCGAAACGCGAGCGGCCGCACAAGTAGCGTCGCCGCAAGCACTTCCGGCCGGTAGGAACTCGTGACGCGGCCGGTCACCGGCTGATCTTCGCGACGCCGACGATCACGTACCCGGGGTACTTTTCCGTCACCTTGCGTGCGGCGACGTCGCTGTTGCGGCCGGAGGTGACGACGACGCGCGAATACCCGCCGCCGCGCGGCTTGAGTTCGACTTCCCAGATGTCGGTCACGCCCGCCTCGACGGCCGACAGTTCGAGTTCCATCATCCGCATCTGGTGCTCGGCCTCGCGATCGCGCTGATACGCTTCGGCTTGCTTTTGCAGCAGCAGGGCTTCGCGTTCCTTGTCGGCCTGGGCTTGTTCGGCCTTTTCGCGGGCTTCGTGCGCAGCGAGCCACTGCTTCCAACCGGGTTCGAGCACCTTGAGGTCCGCGTCCGAGAACAAGAAGAACGGCACGCCATATTCGTCGCCGTTTTCGAGTTCCAGCATCACGCCGTCGCACGTGTACGTCTTTGGCGCGGCCTTGAGCTTGACGATCCATTCGTTGAGGTCCTTGGCCGTTTCGAGCGGCACGTCTTCGAAGTGCGACACGATCCGCAGCAACACCTTCTGCTGCACGCCGGAGAGGTTCTCGAACATCCGGTCGTTGACGTAGACTTTTCCCCGCCGCCGCTGAATCGTCACGTCCTTGCGGCCGTAGTCGACGACGCGGGCGTTTACCTTGAGGCCGCTCTTCATCGTCCAGGTCTGCTCGCCGTTCGACGCCTTGCTGGCGACATCGGCGGCTTCCTTCGACTTGAGATACTCCTGGTCGGCCTGGGAAAGCTGCGCGATCTTGATCGCCACGAGCTGTTTTTTCTTGTCGGCCTTCTGGATGACGGCCGTCGAGTCGTTCACGCCGACCAGATCGCCCTCGAAGGTGTACTTGCCGGTCGCATCGGACCACTTCCGCGCGGCAAGCGACGGAGCCACGCAAACGAGCAGCAAAACACAGGCGGATAGCAGCGTTCTAGACATGGCGGCGGTCTCCCGGAAGTGCAAAAGACGATGAACCCGGCCCGGCTGTTGGCCGACCATCAAGCTACTTCGCCGCGTCCGCGAGTTCAAGCGCGCCGCTGGTTGTCGCGGCACGGCCGCGCTACAATGGTACACGTTCCTCTTGCGGGGTCGGCGAGACGTGCCCATTAGCCCGTCGCCGAGCGCCGCCGTCCGGTCCACGCCCATCTGGCCATGAGCACGCAAAATCCTAACCCGACCGGTCCCGACGCCGCGATTCTCCTGCCGCCCAGGCGCGAGTTCTCGGTGGGCCACGAGCCGATCCGCGTCGTTCTCGAACAACCCACCGGTTTCGCCCGGTTCCTGCGGTGGTTTCCCTGGATCCTGTTGGCGTTTTCGCTGCTCGCCAACATGGGCATGATGGCGTCGTATCGCGAGTATATCAATCAGGACGAGAACATCGAGGAGCACCTGTTCTCGCACGACGTGCTCGCGTCCGACAAGGTCGCCATCATCGAAGTCAGCGGGGTGATCGTCACCGGCGAAGGCTTCGTCAAGCACCAGATCGACCGTGTCCGCCACGACGACAACGTGAAGGCCGTCGTCCTCCGCGTCGATTCGCCCGGCGGCACGATCACCGGCAGCCACTTGATCTATCACCGCCTCAAGAAGCTCTGCCAAGAAAAGAAGATTCCGCTCGTCGTCAGCATGGGCTCGCTCGCGGCCAGCGGCGGGTATTACGTTTCGATGGCCGTCGGCATCAATCGCGAACTGGGCGTCGCCGAAGACGCCAAAGTCATCTTCGCCGAACCGACCACGACCACCGGCTCGATCGGCGTGATCCTGCCGCACTACAACGTCGAAGGCCTGATGAAGGAGTGGAACATCGAGAACGACTCCGTCAAGAGCCACCCGCTCAAAGACATGGGCTCGATCACCCGCAAAATGACCGACGAAGAGCGGGCGAAGTTTCAAGCGTATATCGACGAGAGCTTCAACCGCTTCAAGGACGTGATCGTCTACGGCCGGCCGCACTTCCAGAAGAACCGCGGCGATCTCGACGCCCTGGCGACGGGCGAAATCTTCACGTCGCGGCAAGCGATCGCCAACCGCCTCGTCGACGCGGAAGGTTTTTTGGAAGACGCCGTCGACGCGGCGATCGCGCTGGCGAAGCTTTCGTCCGACGACGTTCGCGTCGTGCGTTACAAGCCGCCCAAGACGCTCATCGACGTGCTCGGCGGCACCGCCGAATCGCCGAGCAGCCGGTTCGACATGTCCGCCCTCGCCAACCTCTCCACACCCCGCGCCTATTACCTCTACTCATGGTTCCCACCGATCACCGCCGCCACCGCAAGAGAGAAATAGCGCAGCAAAATGCTCGCAGAGCATTTCCCGACCCCTGAATCCCGACCCCCGACCTCTGCTCCATGACTCACGCCTGGCACGACGTAACTCCCGGTGAACGCCTTCCCATCGAGTTCACCGCCGTGATCGAGATTCCGATGGGTTCGAGCGTCAAATACGAGCTCGACAAGAAGACCGGCCTGCTGAAGCTCGACCGCATCCTGTATTCGGCCGTCTACTATCCGGCGAACTACGGCTTTATTCCGCAAACGCTCGCCGAGGACGATGATCCGCTCGACGTGCTCGTGTTGTGCCAGGAACCGGTCGCGCCGCTTACGCTGGTCAGCGCCCGGGCGATCGGCCTGATGACGATGATCGACAGCGGCAAGCGCGATCACAAGATACTGGCGGTCGCGCTCGACGATCCGGAGTACAACGGCTTCACCGAAGCGACGGAATTGCCGCACCACCGCTTGAACATGCTCCAGCGGTTCTTTCAGGACTACAAGACGCTCGAAGGCAAGGCGGTTGCCGTCGAAGATTTTCAACCGGCCGCAAGCACGCACGAAGTCATCGAAGACGCGCTCGTCCGCTACAGCGACGCCTTCCGACGAACTTCGCAGGAGCACGCCCATGCCCATCGCGACGCTTCGGCCGTGGCTCGCATTCGCCGTTCTCCTTCTATCGACCGCCGCGCTCGCCGACGAACCGGCGGCCCGCAAGCCGAACGTTCTGTTCATCGCCATCGACGACCTGAATCACTGGGTCGGGCATCTCGGCCGCAATCCGCAAACACGGACGCCGAATATCGACCGGCTCGCTGCCCGCGGCGTGACGTTCGCAAACGCCCAGTGCGCCGCGCCGGTCTGCAACCCGTCGCGGGCCGCGCTCATGTCGGGTCTGCGGCCGAGCACCACCGGCGTCTACGACAACGGGCAGGTCTGGCAACCGGTCATCGCGAAGGAGAAAACGCTCACCACGCAGTTTCTCAATGCCGGGTACGACGTTTTCGGCACGGGCAAGATCTATCACGGCAGCGCCCACCGCGACGGCGAATGGACCGAATATCATGTCCCGCGCGGCGGCGGGTTGCGGCGCGATCCGTCGGCCAAAAACGACGGCGTCGGCGGGATTAAGTTCGCGCCGCTCGCCTCGGGTGACGGCGCGATGCCCGACTATCGTGCCGTCGATTACGCCCTCGCGAAGCTCGCCGCGGCGCACGACAAGCCGTTCTTTCTCGCCGTCGGGTTGACGAAACCGCATATGCCCTGGAACGTGCCGAAGAAGTATTTCGACATGTTTCCGCTCGATAAGATCGAGCTGCCGCCGCATCGCGACGACGATCTGGCCGACGTTCCGCCCGCGGGCGTGCGGATGGCGAATCCCCGCGGCGACCATGCCGCGATCGTCGCTTCGGGCCGCTGGAAGGAAGCCGTGCAGGCGTATCTGGCGACGATCGCCTTCGCCGACGCGATGGTCGGCCGCTTGCTCGATGGTCTCGACAAATCGCCGCACCGCGACAACACGATCGTCGTCCTCTGGGGCGACCACGGCTGGCACTTGGGCGAGAAAGAGCACTGGCGCAAATTCGCCCTGTGGGAAGAGGCAGCCCGCGCGCCGCTCGTGTGGGTCGTGCCCGGCGTGACGAAACCGGACGGGGCCTGCTCGCGGCCCGTCGATTTCATGTCGATCTATCCGACGCTGTGCGATCTCACCGGCATCGCGATTCCGCCGCACGTCGAAGGGACGAGCATCAAGCCGCTGCTTGCCGATCCGATCGCGAAATGGGACCGCCCGGCGCTCACGACGTTCCACAAGGACAACCACAGCGTCCGTAGCGAACGGTGGCGGTATATTCGCTATGCGAACGGCGACGAGGAGCTTTACGATCACGCGGCCGACCCGCACGAATGGACGAACGTTGCAAGCGATCCGAAACACGCGGCGATCAAGGCGGAGTTGGCGAAGGCATTTCCCGCCGTCAACGCCGAGGAACGGCCGCGCGGAGACGGTCGACCGCGTCGAGGACGGCCGCAACGCCCGCGCGCACGCCCGCCTCTAGAACCCTCGGCGAGTTGAGATTGCGATAACCGAATCATCTGCCCCGCTGCGCTAGACGATGCACGCATGGCCGAGAACGAGAACAAGGCGAACGACAACGAGCAGCCTACCGGCGGCTTCTACAGGATGGGGGAAACCCTTGCCATCTTCTCGCTCATTTCATTTCTGATTGGCTTGCTGATCGGTGTGGCGATGTGGTGGCTATGTTAGGGTGGCGGTCAACCTCTTGCAGCGCGTTGTTCAAGGACTACCGCCGCCAGTATGTGCTTGACGAATTCGCGGCCGCCTCGCCACGGTGGTGCATTTCCCGGAGTAACGATGTCTCCTGCCGCCATGCCGTCCGACTCGTCTCATTCTTCCCCGAGCGCGGAGTACATCGCCCGTTGCCGCGAGCTGCTCGATCGCGCCTCGACGCAAGCGCGCGAGATCGCCCAGGCGGCCGATTGGTTCGCCGCGTCGATTCTCGCCGGACGCATGGTCCACCTCTTCGCCGCTGGGCACAGCCGGATCATGGTCGAGGAGATGTGGCCGCGGTACGGTTCCTTCCCCGGGTTTCACCCGATCGTCGAGCTTTCGCTCACGTTCCACAACCAGGTCGTCGGCGCGAACGGGCAGCGGCAGGCGATGTTTCTCGAAACGGTTTCGGGACTCGCCGAACGCATCCTGCGGAACTTCGACCTGTCGCGGGACGATTCGTCCCTTATCATTTCGTCGAGCGGCTGCAACACGGTGCCGATCGAGATGGCCGAGCAGTTTCAGGCCCGCGGTATCCGCGTTGTGGCATTGGTGAGCCTCGCGCATTGCCTCGCAAGCGCGACGAAGCATCCCGGCGGCAAGAAGTTGACCGACGTGGCCGATCTCGTGCTCGATACGGGCGCGCCGGTCGGCGACGCGATGGTCGCGATCGACGGGCTCGACACGCCGGTCGCCCCGGGTTCGACGGTCGGCGGGTGCGTCGTCGTCAATGCGATCAAAGCCGAGGTCGCCGCGCGGCTCGTACGCGCCGGCCAACCGCCGAAGGTGCTCACTGCCGCCGCAACGGTCGGCGCCGAACGCGGCCGGGAACTCTTCGAATCCGCCTACGACGAGCACGCCCACCGTCTGGCGCGGCTCTACGCCAACGTCGGCCGCCAAGATTGAATGCCCGGCGGCGATTGGGAAACCTGCTTGACGCGAAAAAACTACCGTGGTAGTATTACCCAGGTAATCGGCATCCGCGAGCAGTCTTCCCCGAATCCCGAAATCTGAATCCCGACCCCCGACAAATGTCCTCCGACGACCGCATCTATCGCCTGGGCGACCTGCAACTGGCGATCATGAAAGTGCTCTGGCGGCTCGGCGCGGCGACCGTTGCCGACGTGCACGAGCAACTTTCGCCGCTGCGGCTCGCCTACACCACGGTCGCCACGATGCTCCGCAAAATGGAAGACCGCGGACTCGTCGCGCACAGCGAACCCTCCGGTGAAGGCCAGGGTCGGCGGTTCGTGTTCCGCCCGCTCGCGACCGAGCAGGAAGTCACCCGCGGCATGACCGACGACCTGGTCGATCGGTTATTCGACGGCAACCTGGCGAGCACGGTAAGTCACCTACTGGAAGCCCGCGAAATCAGCCCCGCGGAGCTCGACCAGATCGAGCAGACGATTCGCCGCCACAAGCGGAGCCGCAAGCGCGGCGCGTCCTGACCGAGCCGGCCGCAAGCGGATCGCAAGCCAAGCAGCCCTCCATCGACGGACAACTCGATCGCGAACGTGTACCGAGGTGCGGCATGAGCGACAACCTGTGGTTCGACCTTTCGGCCGCGGGATCCAGCGCCGTTTTCGGCATCGCGGCCGCGGCGTTCGCCGTTGCGATTGCCGCGCTCGCCGTTTCGCACACGTTCGCGTCGTCGCTCGTCCGCCGCACCGTCTGGCAAGTCGCCATCGTCGCCACGCTCGGATTCTGCGCGCTCGAACTGAGCGGCATCGGCCAGGCGTCGCTTGCGGCATTTCAAGCGGCCGTTCAAGCAGGTGCGGAACCGCCGACCGAAACCGTGGCACATTCGCATCGCGATTCTGCGAAGCACGACGACGAATTGGCGGCGACCATCGCGCCGCTCGCCGATGCGACGCTCCCATTCGGCGACGACCGGCTGGCCCGCCTGAATGAATCCGACGATGGCTCGTTCGCCGAGTTTTCCGCGAGTTGGGCTGCGGCGATACGGCCCGCCGAGACGCTGCCGCACGTCGGACAGGCAGTCGCCGTGCCGCCGATTGCATCCGGCGCCGATCCGAGCCGCGCCGACGAAAACGACGTCGCAGCGCGCGCCGTTGCGGCGTTCGGCATGGTCTGGTTGGCCGGAACGATGCTGCTGTTCGTTCGCGCGCTGCTGGCTTGCCGCGGGATGAGCGCCCTGGTCCGCCAGTTGCCGGAATACGCGGATGCAGACGCCGCAACCGCAAGCGGCGTGCGCCAGCTTGCGGCCTTATTCCGTTATCGCCGCCCGGTCCGTCTCGTCGGTCTTCCGTCGGGAACGTCGCCGCTCGCCTTCGGCGTCGTGCGGCCGACGATCGGTTTGCCCGCCGATTTCTCGCGACGTTTCACCGCGGATGAGCGCCGCGCGATGCTTGCGCACGAGCTCGCGCATCTGGCGGCGGGCGATCCGCTGTGGCGAACGCTCGCGGACGTGCTGGTCGCGGCGCTGTGGTGGCATCCCGCTGCGTGGTTCGTTCGCCGCCGCTTGATCGAGGCGAGCGAATTGGTCGCCGACGAAGCCAGCCGCGCGGTTCCCGGCGGCGCGGAACATCTTGCGTCGGCGCTCGTGGTGCTGGGCAAGCGACTCGCCCGCCGCCGCGCGGTTGCCGCGTACGGCGCGGACGGCGAGTTCCGCTCGTCGCTTGGGCGCCGCGTCGAACGGCTGCTTTCGGAATGCGAACGGCCTTGGCGTCCCGTATCGAACGGCAAACTTGCCGTCGCCCGCGCGGCCTGCGGCGCGGCGGCGGTCGCCGTTTTGCTGTCGGTCTGTTACGCGCAACGATCCCACCTTTCCTCGACCCCAGGAGAATCCGAAATGAAAACCTTTGCCGCTACCTGGCGACAGTCGCTGTGCGGCGTCGCCCTGGCCATGTTCGCCGGCGGTTCGGCCGCGGCCGACACGCCCGCCGCGGAACTTGCCGCGGGCGCGACAACCGTCGCCGTCGTCCAACAAGACGATGAAGAAGAGCGCGAGGGACCCCGCCGCGAAGGTGAGGGCGAACGCGAAGGCGACCGCCCGCGCGAAGGCGAGCGCCGCATCGACGCGCCGCCGCGCCGCGACCGTCCCGAAGGCGAACGCGAAGGCGACGAGCGCGCGGAAGCTCGCCGGCGCGAAGCCCGCGAAATCGAAGCCCGCGTCGAGCGCATTCGCAACCGGCTCCGCGAGCTGGGCGACCGCAATCCCGACGAATCGCGCGAACTCAGCCAGCAGGCCGAGCGTCTCGCGAATCGCCTCCGCGAGCTGCGGGGCGAAGGCGAGCGCCGCGAAGGCGATCGTCCGGGCCGCGATCGACCCGATCGTGATCGACCCGATCGCGAGAGACCGGATCGCGAGAGACCGGATCGCGAGAGACCGGATCGCGAACGTTCCGACCGTGAGCGTCCGGATCGCGAGCGACCGGAAGGCGACCGGCCGCGCGGCGACCGTCCCGATCGTGAAGGCGGCGAACCGCGGCGTCCTCGTCCCGAGCAAGTCGAGCGAGCCCGACATCTCCGAGCGGCGATCGAGCATCTTCGCGCAGCCGGGATGCCCGACCTCGCGGAGCGTCTGAGCCGCGAGCACGAAGAACTGATGCGGACCTTGCGCGATCGTCCGGAAGGCGACCGGCCCGGGCCCGGCTTCCGCGATCCGCCGCCGCGCGAGCGCCCGGACCGACCGGGCCGCCCCGATCGCCCAGACCGGCCCGACGGCCCGCCGCGAGTCGGCGATCGACCGCGTCCCGATCGCCCCGATCGGCCGGATGGACCTCCGCGCGAAGGCGAACGTCCGCGCCCTGACCGACCGGATCGTCCCGATCGCCTTGATCGTCCCGACGGCGACCGCCGTCCCGACGCCGAACGTCGCGAGGAAGCGCAGCGCGAGTCCGCCGAGCTGCGCCGCGCACTCGCTGCGCAGCATGAGGCCGGCGACGCGCTGCGACTCAAGCTCGAAGCGGTCGCAAGGGCGCTCGCCGAGCGAACCGAGCGTGCCCAAGCAGAAGAGGCGGCGAGGCAGGCGGCACTCAAACAGCTCGAAGCCGCCCGCGCTGCCGAACAAGCCAAGCTCGCGGAGCTCGCGGAACGCCGCGCCGCGGAACTTGCTCTCGTCCAGGCCGAGCTTCAGGCTCAGATGGCCAAGCTCAAGGCGGAAGTCGAAAAGCTTCGCGACGAACTCGCCGCCAAAGAAGCCGAGCTCACCAAGACGCGCGAACTGATCGAGCAGCGGGCGAAATAACGCTCGATCGTCCACTCGTCACTGAACGACACGCCCCGGGCACGTCGCATTGAAGCGATGTCCCCGGGGCAGTTTTTTGTGGATGCGATGTGCCGTTCACTCGCGTGCGACGAACTCGTGACACACGAGACATGTGGCGGCCACATCGACGGTTGCGGGCCGCTTGTTCCAATGAGGCGTGGGCGTCTCGTCGTGACAATTGCGACACGACCGCAACTCGGCAGCCAATTGCCCGGCGGTCGTCGCCACGGCCACGGTTTCATGCTCGCACTTCTCCGGCGGCCAGGCGATGGGCGTCAGCACGGCGGTCGCCGGTCCGGCGCCCGTCGCTCGCTCGCCGCTGATCCGTTCGATCCCCAATACCGCGACCGCCGCAAGCGCTCCGGCCACGGCCGCGATCGCCGCGAGCCGCCAGCGTTCGTTCGCCGCCGACCGCCGCGTTCGGGCTTCATTTGGCAACCGTACCCGTCGCACGGCCAACTGCGGCCGCTGCTTCACCGTCACCGGCTGCTCGCGCGGTCGCTCGCCCGGCGGCACGTCCTCCCAATAGCCCGGCAAGCCCCAGCTTTCTTCCGGCGGCACCGCTTCGTGAATCAAGTCGAGCGCCGGCCGCAGCGCCTCGGCCAACTGCCGGCACTCGGCGCATCCGCTCAAATGCCGCTGCACGGCCGCGTCGCTCGCGGCGCCGGAAGGAAACGGCCCGCGGGTGAGAATATCGAATACCTGGTCGCAGTTCATGGCAGGGGTCGGGGGTCAGGATTCAGGGGCGGGATTCGGGGAGCAGCATTCACGATTCACAATTCACCGTTTTCGATTCACCATTCCAACCGTTCGTCGCTCACGGCGCATCGCACATCGCGTCTGGGTGTTGTTGTCCGTCATCGCCCGCCGCCGAAGGCGACGGCAACATCCGCGCCAACCGCAACAGCCCCGCCTTCACGCGATTCTTCGCGGTGAGCAGCGAACAGCCCATCGCGTCGGCGATCTCTTGGAACTTGAGGCCGGCAAAAAACCGCAGCCGCAGCGCGTCGGCCTGCGGTTCGCCGAGTTCCGCGAGCAACCGATCGAGCCGTTCGGCCCGTTCCTTGAACAACAGCGCCGCAAGCGGCGAATCGCCTGGCTCGACGGCGTGTTCTTCGATCGCGGCCGGCCCGTCGGCGATCGGTTCGCCGCGGTCGGTCCAATTCGCGACGCGGCCGGCTCGGTTTTGCCGTCGCCGGACGGCCGTGCATTGGTTCAAAAGTATCGTCCACAGCCAGGTGCGAAATCCGCGGCTGGCGTCGTAGGTGTGCCGCGAGCGAAGCGCGGCCATGAGCGTCTCTTGCACCGCCTCTTCGGCCCAATCCTCGCGCACCAGCCGGCTCCGCGCGACGCGCAAGAGCGGCCCGTGATACCGCCGGGCGATTTCGGCAAACGCCTCGCCCCGTCCCTCCTGGGCACAGCGCATCAGCGCCGCATCGGCTTGCTCGCGCACGTCGTCCACGACTACGCACTCCGTTAAAGCGTTCGGACCGGTCGATCGCCGAACCGCGTCGACCGGCGCCCCGCAACCGCCTCCATTCTGTCCTCTACCGCGGCTGCGACGCAACACTTTTGCGACCAAAAACGCCCGGAAGCTCGCCGCGACGCCCGAATCCCGAATCCCCAAACCCCGAATCCTATTCTCCCCGCAGCGACGTCGTATCCACATACCCCGCCTGCCCGTTATTGCGGCGGGCGAGCAGCAGCATCATGGCGTTCGGGCTTCCCGGTCCCGCGCCGAATTCGATCGCGTTGATATAGGCGTTGCCCCGGTTGAGCCGCGTCACGCGGTCAATCGTCGAGAGCGTAAGGTCCTGGCCGTCGGTAAGAAAAAAAATCACGTCGGGCCGCATGTTCACGGCCATGACGAGCGCCGTTTCCGGATTCGTGCCGCCATTTGGGGCCACGCCCGCCACGAACCGTTCCGCCAGGCTGCGGTTCGCGTCGTCGCCAAATACCAGCCGGCCGGTCTGCCCCGTGGGGTTGAAAACCACGGGATCGGCGTGGTTGAAAAAGATAATCTGAAATTGATGCGTGCGGTCGAGATTGCGGAGACTGGCCACGAGTTCGGCCTTTGCCGCGGACATCGGACGCCCGTTCGGCTCGCTCATGCTATCCGAGCGGTCGAACACGTACACGAACTTATATCCCGACCCTTCGACGCCAAAGACTTTGGTCTTGGCGCTTCCGCCGATCATCGTGTTCGCGCCCGTGCCGCGGGTGGCTTGCCCCGCGTTGCCGACGAGCCCATCGGCCACCGCGCCGGGAATGGCTCCCGGCGCGTCGGGCAGCAGGTCCTCGGCGTCGAGCGGCGATTCGCTCTTGCCCGGCGTCGCGGAAAGGCTCGACCCGCTGTCGTCGCTTCCGGCGGCCGCGGGATCGTCCGCGTCGGCGTTGCCCTGCGGCGTCTCCGCCTCGAAATACTCCCGCTTCTCGCCCGTATCCTGCGCCAAAACGATCCCGATTTCTCGAACCGGTTCGTCGGCCGCGCCGCGCGGTGCAGTCGCCGTCAGCGCCGCCGCCAAGAACAGCCCGAGCACGTGCAGCACGGTCGAAATCAGCCACGCCGGCACCGAAAGACGGCCACGCATGGAAAGGCCTTTGCGAGAAGGAGATTACCCCGTGCTCGGACAATTCTAGAACTGGCGAAGGAGTGGGTCAACGAAACGAGCCGATGCCCCCGCCCCCGCGGAGCATAACATGCACGGCGCCTCCCCCGAACGCACTTGGCCCCGCGCGCCTCGCCCGTATAATCGTCTGTGCCGGTCCAAGCGGTTGCGTTTGGGCCGGTTTTGTTTGTGTCGGCGACCAATTGCCCGCCCCCTGAGGTCCGACGCGCGGAGCGAACCTTGCAGATCATTCAGTATCCCCATCCGACGCTTCGCCACACGTCGAAACCCCTGCGGCGGTTCGACGCGCGGCTGCGGAAAATCGTCGACGAAATGTTCGAGTTAATGTATGCGGCCAAAGGCGTCGGCTTGGCGGCGAACCAGGTCGACCTGCCGCTGCGGTTCTTTGTCGCGAATCTCGAAGCCGATCCCGCCGCTCGCGACCAGCAGCGGGTGTTCATCAATCCCGTTATCTCGAAGCCCAAGGGCCAAAAGGTCGGCGAGGAGGGCTGCTTGAGCCTGCCCGGGCTTTACGGCGACGTGACGCGGAGCGAGCGGATCGTGATCCACGCCTACGACCTTGCTGGGAACGAAGTCCGCGAAGAAGCCGAAGGGATGCTCGCCCGCGTCATTCAGCACGAAACGGACCACCTCGACGGCGTGCTATTCATCGACCGGCTCGCGCCGAGCGCGGCATTGGCGACGCGGCAAGCGGTCGAGGATTTCGAGACCATCTACGCCGGCCGGCAGCAACGCGGCGAAGGGCCGAGCGAAAAAGAAATCGCCCAGCAGTGGGCCCAGTGGGCGTCGGAGTATTGCTAGCAGTGGTTAGCGCCTCAGAACACCGCACCCTGGGCCCCGCGACCCACCGAGCGAATCCGCACAACCGAGGACACACCACCATCGCGAGGGGTCGTCGATCAACTTGACAACTTTCGGCCGTCGGGCTTTACTGAAAAAGTTGACCCTACCCGCCGCCTGCTCCTCGCCGGTTGTGTCCGCGTGCGTTGCGGCGAACCGGTCCCGCCTTCGATTCGTAAGTCGGGAGTGGGCTTGCATCCCCGGGTGTCCAGCAAGCGACACCTCACCCGCGATCCTTGGAGATTCGACGCATGAAGAAGGTCTGTCTGACGCTCGGTTGTGGACTCTTGGCCGTGGCCGCGCTCTCGTCGATCCGCCCGAACACGGCCAGCGCGTTTCCGGAGTTCAAGAAACAGTTCGACGCGAAGTATGTCGGCGATGAAAGCACCGACCAGCAAAAAGCGATCGCCGCCGCGGTCAAGGTCGCCAAGTGCAACGTCTGCCACGACCCGAACAAAGGTCCCGACGGCAAGGTGAGCAAGAAGAACCACAACGCCTACGGCAAAGCGCTCGAAAAGTTCATCGGCAAGAAGGACAAGAAGGACATTGCCAAGATCCAAGACGCGCTCATCAAGGTCGAAGCCATGAAAAACGGCAGCGGCCCGACCTTCGGCGAACTCCTCAAGGAAGGCAAGCTGCCGGTCGAAGCCCCGGCCGATGCGGGCGGCGACGAGTAGTCGTCCCCGCGAACCAAAGACCGTCAACCGACATCAGCCCGCGGGGACGCTTGGCGTTTCCGCGGGCTGTTTCTATGGCGAGTGCTTGGCTGCGGATTTGAAGAACTCGCGAATTTCCGTGTCCGCGTGGGCTGACGCGCCAATCGAGCCGGCGTCGAATTTCATACCCTCTGGCCCGAGTTCTCGCTGGAGTTGCAGGGCTCTTGGCGCTCCTTCGCGAATCGTAATGAGGAACAGGCGGCCGGAGTCCAAATTGTATTCCTTGCCGTCGATCCGGAAGTCGAGTATGCCTTCGTGACCGGCTTCCATTCGATATTCGACGGTGACGACCTTGCCATGGTCGAATCGGATGGGTTGCTTGTGTTCGCTTGCCGCAAGCGTGCCACGAGATCGCCCAATCTGCTGCCCCGCGGGCCAGGCATCGAACCAGATTGCGACGAGCGGTTTGTCGTCGGCGCGTCGGTCCATGGCACACCAAATCTCTCCGTAGTCGATGCCTGGAGTGCCGGTCTTGCTTTCCTCGACCCAAGGCCAGCGCAGCACCTTGTGAAAGTCAATCTTTGGCGCGGGCGATCCGCGCGGTGCGTCGCATCCCGTTGCAATGATCGCCACGATCGACAATAGGGCCGCAGAAGGTGAAGTAATCCGCGTGCGTTTGGATCCCATCAGACTTTATCCAGTTTCGTTGCGTCGATTGTCGGCAATACCCCGTGGAATGCGGGAGACCTGACGGCCTAGCAAGTGCCGAGGTCGGGAGACCACGACACGACGGGGTTAGTACCTCGCAATGCACTTCAGTCCAGCAGCTTCCTTAGTTCCTTCGCATAGGCCTTCGCAGCAATTTCACTGACCTTGATCGTTTCGCGATCGTGTCGATCTTCGAATCTTGGCAACTCGCTGAACTTCGCCACTCGGACGAATTCGTCCGGCGAATCCGGCAGATCGGATGCTTCCATTTCGAATACATGCCGCTCGCCGTCGATTTCGCCAACCCTGCCATATCGAATTAGAAACAAGTACCTGCGGATGTCGGAACCGATAGGAACCCGCGCGTCGATGTTGCCGTCGCAGATGTTCGACCATGCGGTGTCCCATGTCTCTTCGGCATAGGCTCCGAAGGTCCCGATTCGCCCGTCCTTTGTTTCGATTACAGCCGCGCGAGGCCTCCCGTCACCGACTATTACGATGACGGTAACCCCGTAATAGTCACGGGCAATAACATCCTTTTCAAGGTCGACTGTTGGTTTGAATTGCCGACCATCGATCTCGAGGCGGATTTGCCGCGTCTCCCTTGCATAATAGACGTTCTCCGGCACCGGAAGGTGGTCGGGAATCCGTGGTCGGCGATGCTGGCAACCTGCGAAGCAGATTAAGCCGAGACCTAGAATCAACAGCGCTTTCATAGAATATGTCGCGCAATTCAAACGGCGCGGCGACTTGCCGCCCGTTACATCATAAATCTTTCAATGCCCGTGTCGTCCGACACTCCCGATTCAGCCACTTCGCCGCTCCCGTTGTGTCGCGGTCTCCCGACCGTGGCACGTGTCCGACCGTTAGGTTTCCCGCATCCCGCGCTCACGCCTCCAACTTCCACGGCGCTCGATACTCCCGACTCAGCCACTTCGCCGCCTCGGCGTCGTCGACGATCTCTTCCTTCTCGGGGTTCCACTTGAGCGACTCGCGACCCAGCCGCATGGCGATGTTGCCCAGGTGGCAAATCGTAATCGAGCGGTGGGCCACCTCGCACGGCGCGACGCATTCTTTCCGCGCGAGCACGCCGTCGATGAAGTTGCGGAAATGGTCGTTGCTTTCGTACAAGTGAATCTCGCTTTCGCCGATCTTCGAGTCGAGAATCTTCTTGTCGAGCGCGTCGTGGCGGCCGCGATCCGCCGTGACCCAGCCGTCGCTCCCCTCGAAGCGAACGCCCATCTTCTCGCGGTTCGAGACGATCATCTTCACGCCGCTCTTGTAAATCGCCTCGAAATGGAACTCGGTGGCCGTGTTCCACAGCTCGTCCTTCGGGAACTCGCCCTTGGCGGCGCGAATCTCGATCGGGCCGGTAAGCTCCGTGCCCATGCCCCACTGGGCGCAGTCGGGGTGATGCCCGCCCCAGTCCGTCACCTGCCCGCCGGAGTAGTCGTAAATCCAGCGAAAGTTCACGTGGCACCGCGCGGGGGCATACGGCGCCTCCGGCGCAGGACCGAGCCAACGGTCGTAGTCGAAACCTTCCGGGACCTTTTCGGGCTTCTTACGATCGCCCGTCTTGCCGAGGTCGGGCCGGCCGCCAGGCAATCCGACGCGGACCGTGTGCAGCTTGCCGATCCGTCCGTTGAGCACCAGTTCGCACGCCCGGCGAAAGTTCCGATCGCTCCGCTGTTGGCTGCCGGTCTGAAAGATGCGTTCGTGCTTCTTCACCGCGTTGCACATCGCGCGGCCCTCGGCGATCGTGAGCGACAGCGGCTTTTGGCAGTAGACGTCTTTGCCGGCCTTGCACGCTTCGATGACCGGGATCGCGTGCCAATGGTCGGGCGTGCAGACCTCGACCGCGTCGATGTCCTTGCGGGCGAGAACGTCGCGGAAATCGACGTACGTATCGCAACCTTTGTACTCGCCGCTCGGTTTGTTCTTGGCGTAATGCCCTTCGACGAGCCGCTTGGCCGGTTCGCGGCCCGCGACGCCGCCGTTCCAATAGCCCGCGCTCTCGCGGTTCACGTCGCACACGGCGACGATCTGCACGCGGTTGTCGCCGAGGAACGAGCGAATATCGTTGTGGCCCTGATTGCCCGTGCCGATGATGCCGATCGTCACCCGCTCGCTGGCGGCGACGGCATTCTCGCGGCCGATGGCCCGCGCCGAAATAATCGTGGGCACCGCGGCCACGGCCACGCTCGTCTGGAGAAACTTGCGACGCGAGACGGCTTGCGAACGCGAATTGCGGGCCATGATGATCCTCCGCCAGGATTGCGAACGGGGTTGGAATCGGTCTAAACTTGGAACGCCGATGTATGCCTCTTATGTTAGCCCAACTTCCACCCTCACGAAACAATCTGCCATGAACGTCACCCGCCTTATCGCCGTCGGACTTTTGTCGCTCGCGGCCGCAACCGCCGCCAACACCGCAATCGCCGCGCCGTCGTCGTACCTCATGTACGTCGGTACCTACACCGGCGGCAAGAGCCAGGGCATCTACGCCTTTCGCTTCGACGCGGCGACGGGGGGCAAGCTCGAATCGCTCGGCCTCGCCGCCGAGTTGAAAAGCCCCTCGTTCCTCGCCGTGCATCCGACCGGCAAGTACGTCTACGCCGTGAGCGAGATCGACAACTTTGACGGCAAGAAAACCGGCGGTGTCGCGGCGCTCGCCATCGACAAAGCCACCGGCAAGCTGACAAAGCTCAATGAATCGCCCAGCGGCAGCGCGGGTCCGTGTCACCTGACCGTCGACAAGCTCGGCAAATACGTGCTCGTGGCCAACTATGGCGGCGGAACCGTGGCGGCCATTGCCATCGGCGGCGACGGCAAGCTCGGCAAAATGACCGCCGACATCAAACACACCGGTTCCAGCGTCAATCCCGCGCGGCAAAAGGAACCGCACGCCCATTCGATCAACCTCGACGCAGCGAACAAGTTCGCAGTCGCCGCCGATCTTGGTCTCGACCAGTTGCTCGTTTACAAGTTCGACGCGGACAGCGGATCGCTCACGGCAAACGACCCGCCGCATACGAAGATGAAGCCCGGCGCCGGCCCGCGGCATTTTGCGTTTCACCCCAGCGGCAAGTTCGCCTACGCGATCAACGAGATCAACTGCACGATGACGGCCCTCGCCTACGACGCCGACAAAGGCACGCTCAAGGAGCTACAGACGCTCAGCACACTGCGGCCCGACGAAACGTATCAAAACGGTTGGAGCACGGCCGACGTCCACGTCCATCTGTCGGGCAAGTTCCTCTACGGCTCGAACCGCGGGCACGACACGATCGTCGTCTACGCCATCGACCCGGCAAGAGGCACGCTCACCTACGTAGAAAACCAGTCGACCCGCGGCAAGACGCCCAGAAACTTCGCTATCGACCCGACCGGCAAGTGGCTGCTCGCCGAAAACCAATCGAGCGACACGATCGCGGTGTTCAGCATCAACCAGGACAGCGGCAAGCTCAAACCCGTCGGCGATCTCGTCGAATGTCCTTCGCCCGTGTGCATCCAGTTCGTGGCGGAATGAGACGCGAACTCGCGACGCACACTACTGCTGCGAGATCGGCAGAAACCGATTGGGCGCGGCGAGGACGAGCGTTGCCGCCGCCGTGCAGAATGTCCGGCTCGTGATGCAGTGGTGCCCTGTCCAACTGCCGTCGCTGTTCTGAACGGCGAGCAGCTTGTCGCGCACGAGCGGATACCACGTTTTCCAATCCGCGCCGCCTTTCTGGAGCATCGTTTCGGTGATGAGGTGGAACGAGAGGAACTCTTCGCCGCCGGCCTGCGAAAACGGCGAATCGCTCCCCTTGATGAGCGCGAGCACGCTCTCGAACGCCTTGCGGGCGATCGCCTCGTCGTCGCGCTTCGACGCGTAGAGCACGCGGACGCCGGTCGCGTTCTTGTAAAGCTGGTGCATCCAACTTTGCTGATGCCGATTGAGCTCGGTGGTCATCGACTTGATGATATGGTCGGCGGTCTTTTCGGCGGACGCGGCGACGCGGAAGCCGGCGTAGTGCGCCCCGCGGAGCGCGACCCAGCCCATCACGGTACCGAGCATCGGGGCCCAGCTTTCCTGGCCCCAGTGCCCGTCGTGGGTCTGCTGCCGGGCGATCACGTCGACGAGCCGCTTGAGCGCCCGGCGAACGCGGTTTTCTTCGTCCGAGTCCTCGCCGATCACCTGGCTCAAGAACAGCGTGGCGAAGAACGTGTGGGCCTGCACGCCGATCTTGTTCTGCAACTGCGTGCCGAACTGGCTCGTGATGTTGTTGGCCGGCATCTGGTTGACCGTGCGGAGCATGTATCGCAGGACGCGATCGACCCGCTGGTACAGTTCGCCCTCGATGACGGTATGCCCCTGGGCGAGCAGCGCGAGGCCGACCATCGCCGAGCAGCCGATGTCGCTGGGGTGGCGGATGTCGGTCCCGCAGCCGTCGTCGCTGTTGAACGTGCGGAGCAGGAAATCGGTCGCCCGCTTCATGGCGGCCTTCGAGGCGACGGTAATCTCGTCGCCGGTTAGCTCGGCATCGCTCGGCTTGGGCGGCACGGCGTCGTCCGGAGCGGCGGCCAGACGCGAAGTCCAATACGACAGCGGCGCCAGAGCCAAAGGGCCAGCGGCAAGCAGCGTCCGGCGAGAAAACAAGGCTCGCGACATGGCAGATTCCTTCTGAAAAGGCCGCAGCGGAAAACGGCCGCGTCGGGACCCTAAAACCCCACAGGCATTATACCGCGACGGCGCAAAGATTGGTGCGCCGACCGGGCCGCAAGGTTTCGCCAGCGAAGCACGTTTTTTCGACAATGTGGCACCCTGGCCACTCGATCGAACGCCGTTTGACGCAGCCAGGCAAATCAGCGGATGGCGGCTTCTGCGCGGCCCGCGTAGAATCATAGGCGGAGCGGCGCCCCTGAAAACCCAGCTTTTCCGGCTCGGCGGTGGTCGGCCTCAAATACATGGATAGCGTTTACATCGAAACATCCGTGGTAAGTTACCTGCAGCAACGCACGAGTTCCCATCTTGTCACGGCGGCGCATCAGTTACTGACTCAAAAATGGTGGGACACCGAGCGGTTCAATTATGATTTGGTCGTTTCGCAGTACGTGATTGACGAAATCTCTGCCGGCGATCCAGACCTTGCCGCCGAGCGAATACGATTCCTGGACGGCATTCCGATCCTGTCCAACGCTCCCGAAATAATCCAAATTGCCGAAAGGATCCTGTCGCGGGCGATCTTGCCGGCAAATGCACAGGTCGATGCGTTGCACATCGCCGCTGTGGTGCATCACCGCGTAAACTACCTACTGACGTGGAACTGCCGGCACATCGCGAACGCCAGGATACTGCCCCGCATTCACGAATTCCTAATGGAAGCTGGCATTCCGATCCCGATCATTTGCACGCCCGAGGAGTTGCTTGGCGATGATTCATAAGCCAGAACCGGAAACGCCCATCGAAGAAATCCACCGGATTCGGCGCGAGATATCCGAGCGCTTTGGCGGAAACATCGCCGCGATCGCCGAAGACGCCGCTCGCCGCCAGCTTGCGTCCGGTCGGCCGGTATGGCAGGCAAAGCCGGCGAGCCAATCCAAGTCGATGGGCAATGAATGCCCGGCGGGTGGCGCCGATCGTGGCTAATGCTCGCTGCGTGCCGTGTCGATTCCTCGTGGGGTGGCACTGGTGGCTTCACCCACCAGTGCGGCGGCCCGGACTGGCTTTCCGTTCTCGATGATTGTTCGTGCTTGCCATGCGCGACAGGTGAAGCGATGTCTTTCGGCCCGAGCGCATTGGGCAATAACGGGACCGGGCGCACGAGAATGGAGAGCGCGTCCTAGACCCTGCACTGGTGGGTAAAGCCACCAGTGCCACCTGCGAAAGTGACGGATCGTCTTGCGATGCGTCATTGGCCGACCACACGGCGCTGCGAAGTCAAGGGACTGGGCCAACGTGCTCGCCGAGTCCGTCCCCACCCCAGCACTGGCCGAGCCAGTGCCACCCCACGATAATGGCGGCGGAGATTCACGGCAACGTCGGCGTCAGTGCCACCCGGCCGCGAGCCAAGCGAAGTCCGTGGGCAATGAATGCCGGGCGGGCGGCGCTCAACGCAGTTAACGCAGTTAACGCTCGTCGGTTCGCCCAAACGCCGTTTCTCCGCCTGTTTTCACGCACATGCTGCAATGGTGACGCGACGGAAAAGCAGGAGTCACGGTCTTCAATGCGCAAGAAGGGTTAGCGGCGTTTGCGGTCGACGGCTTCGACTGACTCGATTCTTATCCATGTCGCGACGCCTGGCGAATCCTCATAGTCGAATTGGATTTCGCCGTTCACGAAGCGAAGCGGCTGGTCTTGGTAGTCGGTTTCCAGAACTCCCACTTGGTTGCGGCGACCACGTCGCAGTTGCCCTTTCAAGAACGTGAAATCGTCGGTTTCGTCGACAAAACGCTCGACCTTGCCGTTCTCGATCCACACCGTTGCCCTGATCACGGTTCCATCGCGGCGGAATTCGTGGACGGCCCACATTGGGTCTTGGGGAACGCCGTTGATGTCCTCCGATTGCCAGAAGCCGAAGATTCTTGGGTCGTCACAGAAGGTTTCCATGGCATCGTCGGAAAGATTCTGAGAGGAAGCGTTCTACTTCGTGGCACAGAAGTTCACAACTCCAGCGAGTGGCACTGCGAGCAAAGAGCGAACCGGCACCGTGGCGGCGCTACTTCACCGAAAACACATGCACCGTCGACGACCTAAACGTCTCGCCCGGTTTTAACAGCGTCGATTTGAATTCCGGCTTGTTCGGCGCATCGGGAAAGTGTTGCGTTTCCAGGCAGAAGCCCCAATGCTGCTTGTTGCCGGCGTTGTCGGGCGTGCCGTCGAGGAAGTTGCCGGTGTAGAACTGGACGCCCGGCTCCGTGGTCGTGATTTCGAGCATCCGGCCCGACTTTGGTTCGTGGACGCGGGCGGCAAGGACGAGCTTGCCCTTGTCGGCGTCCGTGCGATTGAGGGCGTAGCAGTGGTCGTAACCGCCGCCGCCGCCCACGACTTCCTTGATCTTCGCGCCGATCTTCTGCGGCTTCGTGAGGTCCATCGGCGTGTTCTTAACCGGCGCCAACTCGCCCGTCGGAATTGCCGTGTCGTCGACCGGCAAGTAGCGGTCGGCATTGATCGTAATTTCATGGCCGAGCACGTCGCCGCTGCCGCGGCCGGCGAGATTCCAATACGCATGGTTCGTCAGATTGACGTGCGTCGCCTTATCGGTCTTGGCTTCGTAGTCGATCCGCAACTCGTCGGCGTCGGTCAGCGTATACGTCACGAGCACGTCGAGGTTGCCCGGATAGCCTTCCTCGCCGTCTTTGCTCTGATACTTGAACGCCACGCTGGCCGCGTCGCTCGATTGCTTCGTGCCGGCCGGGGTCCAGACGCGCTTATTGAAGCCGACGATGCCGCCGTGCAAGTGGTTCGGGCCGTTATTCGTGGCGAGCTTGTATTCGACGCCGTCGATGGTGAACTTGCCGCCGGCGATCCGATTGCAGAAGCGGCCCGCCGTCACGCCGAAATACGGCGGATTCTTTTCCCAACCGGCAAAGTTGTCGAAGCCGAGGGTGATCTCGCCGAGTTTCCCCTCGCGGTCGGGCGTTCTCACCGAGGTGACCAGCGCCCCGAAGTTGATCACCCGCACCTCGACGCCCGAGCCGTTCGTCAGGGTCCACTCGGAAATCTCTTGGCCGGCTTGGGTCTTGCCGAACGACTGTTGCGTGACGGACACGGTGAGATTGCTCCTTTTGCGAATCTTGCGCAGCGGGCCAGCTTCGGCATCGCCGGCGAGCAGCGTCGCCGCGACCGCCAAGGCCAGGCCGCCGAATCGGGTGGTTCCAGGACGCATGATCTAGTCTCCGCAGGTGAATGACACGGCAGGTTCCGGCGCATTGCAGCTTCCGGACGAATGCCCAATCTAGTTCACCGGGCGGGAAATGTAAAATGTGTCGGTTACGGCATTTAGACGCGGCATTTAGACCCGGCGTTTAGACGCGATCCGGCCAGTGGCGACCGCGCATTTTCCCGGTCATCTCCCCGCCGAACCCCTCGGTGCGGTCGTTCGCTCCGTATCGGTGGCCGCGGGCCGTGAGTTTTTTCGTTCGCCTGGACTCGGTTGCGCCGTGTGGTATGCTATTGTGGGTCGTATTATCTGGAGCGATTGCCGTCCGGCGGCGGGTGCAATCGGTCCTGCCTGGCGCTGCCCTCGTTGGCCGTCGTTTCTCGGCCGGGCATTGTCGCGTCCAGGAACAAGGTCGCCGGGGAGCCGTTTATGGCGCAGAAGGAAGAAGCTCTCGAAGTCGAGGGCGTGGTCACGCAAGCACTTGCGAACACGCGATTCCGCGTCGAAATCGAAGGGGGCCACGAAGTTCTGGCCCACGTCGCGGGTCGCATGCGCAAGCATTTCATCCGCATCGTCCCGGGGGATAAGGTGCGGGTCGAGTTGTCGCCCTACGACCTCACCAAGGGGCGCATCACCTACCGCGAGCGGTAATCGCCCGCGGGGTTCTTGGCCGGGGTTGGGCCGGTTCTTCGGCGGGGTCGTACTGCGCGCTGCGGATTGCCCCGGTGTGCTCACCAGGGGCTAAATGGGCACCGGGGGGAAATCGACGCCGGGGCTATGCGGGCGAATCCCGCTTGGTTTCGGCCGCCGTGACCAAAACTTATCCAGCGGCCCGCGGGTATAGCCGTCCGAACGTTTTACCGCCATCATAAGTGGCCGTTCGACGGCGCGGCGGATTGCCCGCCCTTGCCGCTTGCCAATCAAATACGCCGGGCGACCGCTGCGGCATTCTGTCCATTCACTTTGAGGAGATTCGACACGTGAGAAAGTCCCTATTGTCCACCCTGGCGGTGGCCCTGCTGCTGTGCGGCGCATCGCGTTCGTCGGCCGAGGATCCGAAGCCGGTGATCGTCGCGTCGGCGGCCAGCCTCGACCGCTTGCTCTCGAACGTCGACAAGCTCGGCGAAATGGCCGAGAGCCAGGCGCTGACCAATATCGTCAAGTTCGGCGCGGCCGGCTTTACCAAGGGCGTCGACAAGACCAAGCCCGCCGGCGTGCTCGTGACGAGCGACGGCTTGGGCTTCCGCACGGTCGGTTTCATCCCGGTTTCCGACTTCAAGGCCTTTATGTCCATCCCCGCGTTCGCCGCCGAGGACGCGGGCGACGGCGCGTATGAAGTCCGCCTGGGGCGCGGCCGCGCGTTCGCCAAGCAACAAGGCGCCTGGGCCTATTTGAGCGATAACATCGACTCGCTCACCGACCTGCCCGCCGATCCGCAAAAGTTGCTCAATGGGCAAGAGAAGGAATACGACATCTGCGTTCGGGCATTGATCCAGAATATTCCCGAGCACATGCGCGATCTGGCGATGGGCGCTCTCAAGAGCGGCGTGCAACAAGCCGACCGCCTCGACGGTGAAACCGAAGAGGAATTCAAGGCCCGCATGGAAACGGCCACCGCGGCGATCGACGAAATCGTCAAGCTGATCGACGACACCGAGCACCTCACGCTCGGCTGGTCGGTAGACGACAAGGAGAAGAAGACCTTCGTCGACCTCAACTGGGTCGCCAAGAGCGGCAGCGAAACGTCGAAGAAGTTCGCTGCCTACGAAAACGCCACCACCCGCTTCGCCGGCTTTCTGCAAGACGATGCGGCAGGCAAATTCAACCTCTCGGGCAAGATCAGCAAGGAAGACGCCGACCAATCCGTCGCCGCTATGAAGAGCGTCCGCGACCAGATGCTCAAGGAGATCGAAAAGGAAGCAAACTTCCGCACGGACGAGCAGCGGGCCGCCGTGAAGAGCGCCTTCAACAACGTGATGGATGCGCTGGCCGCCACGATCGACAGCGGCAAGTTTGACATGGCCGCCTCGGTCGTCCTCAAGCCCGATGCCCTCTCCGTCGTCGTGGGCGGTCACGTCGCCGACGCCGAAAAGGTCGAGAAGGCCCTCAAAGACGTGGTCGAAGTCGCCAAGGACGAGCCGGACTTTCCGGGCATGGAGTTCAACGCCGATTCGCATGCCGGCGCCCGCTTTCACACGATGAGCATTCCGGTGCCCGATCGGGACGCGGTGAAGTTCCTCGGCGAGAAGTTCGACGTGGTGATCGGCTTCGACGCGAACAGCGTGTATTTCTCGTGCGGCCGCGACGCGGCTGCGAACCTCAAGAAGGCGATGGACGCCTCGAAGGCCGCGGGCGAGAAGGAAGTCGCGCCGCTCGAGTTCAGCATCTCCGCCGGTCCGATCGTCAACTTTGCCGCTTCGATGCAGGGCGATAACCCGATCGCCGGCATGTTGGCCGACGAAGTGGCCAAGTTCAAAGGCAAGGACCACTACCGCGTCGCGCTGCGGCCGATCCCGAACGGCGTCCGGTATCGCATGGAAGTCGAACAGGGCATTATCAACCTCGCCGGCAAGGCCATCGGCCTGTTCGGCGCGGCCGGCGGCGGAGCGTTCTAAGGCCCAACCGCAAGATGAATCGCTGAAATCCAAAGCGGCGTCGACGGCGAGTTGCCTTCGACGCCGCTTCTTTTACGCTCGTTGGCAGTGAGGCTTGGAGCCGGTGTCACTCTTGCTTCCAAAGCTCGCAGAACGGAACCGCACCGGCCTTATCGTTGAATCGACGCTCCAACTCTTCAAGTAAGCCCTCGTCGTCCATCGACAACCCCGGCGCATCGTCCGGAATCGTATCCAGAAGTTGAGCGGCGATCGACAGTCGGTCCGCTTCAGGCAACTGCATTGCTGCACTAAGTATCTCTTCGCGCGTCGCTGGCATAGGACGTGACTCCTTCGTGAGGTGTCTGAATTCTAACATGGTTCGCGATGCACGAGCAAATGGTCTGCGAACGGCTCACTCCTCCTGTGCCAACTCCCGCAGGTAGTCGAGCGCCTCGTCCAACTCGCTCGCCGCTACCCCGCGTTCCCGGCCGTTGCGGTCGCAGTCCGAAAGCAACAGCAGCGTGTCGTAGTCTTCGTGTTCCGCCAAGCGCCGCCGCGCGCGGGCGCCGAGCGTGCCGTCGCGCAACTGGTGCCCCAGCATGTGGTGCTCGATCAGCCACAGCGTGCGCGGCGTGCAGTAGTCGGAGAGCGCTTCGAGCGCCGCTTCGACGTGCCGCTCGTTGTCGATCGCCTTGCCTACGTCGTGCAATAGCGCCGCCGTCAGAAACTCCTCGTCGTAGGGCAGCTCGTCGCACGCCAAGTCGAACACCTGCAAGCTATGGTAGAGCGCATCGCCCTCGGGATGCCACTTGGGACTTTGTTTCACCTTCTCCAGCGGCAGCAGCAGAATCTCGTACATCGCGAACCGGTCGATCTTCGACTCGGCTTCGAGTTCCTCCGCATCGAGCGAGACCGCCGGGTATTCGCGTTCGAGGAACTGCTCGAGTTCGGCGATGCTCATCCGCTCGATCAGCTTGCCGGTGATCGAGCTTTTGAAGCCGTAGCTCACCAAATTCTCCGCGTAGATGGTCAGTTCGATCGGAAACCGCTCGCGGATGTGAACGTGGGTGAACACGCGCTCTTCGTTGTGCTTGCGGACCTGCTTGCGTTCGACGTCGTAGACGATGCCCTCCATGTCGAGCGCGCCGGTCACGGCTTCGATGCTGTCCGAAAACACGTGCAGGTCGATATCCGATCCCTTGCGGATGTGGCCGGTGAGCGTGCTGCCGATGAGCCGCGGCCGAAACGCCCGCAGCATCCGCATGATCCGCAGGGCTTCGAGCCGCATCTCGCGAAGGTTTTCGAGCCGCTTGTCGCCCTCGTGCAGCCGGGCTTGAAGCTGAATCTGGTCGCGAATCTCGGCGTTGCTCGGCAGGTCCGCGGGCTTGACCCAACCGCGGCAAATCCGCCGGGCCGCCTTCTGCTTCGCCCGAAAGTACTCCGATTCCTGCCGCACGTACATCAAACGCGCGGCTTCCCAGGCAATTTGCCTGCGCAGCTTGCTGTTTTCCATGAGAATGCGCCGAGTGTTAAGGCTCGTTTCGAATGCGGCGCGGGAGCCGACCGGCCTGCCGGTCAAGGGTTGAGAAAGACGATCTCCGCCGGGCAGGGATGGAAACCGAACGGTCGCCCGACGTTCTCATTATCGGCTCGAACGGCGGTTGCGGCAAGGGAAATTCGCGGCGTGCTGGGGAGAAGGGAGCCAGGAGACAGGCGGCGCGATTCTTCAGTGTGCGAACGTTGCTTCCAGCCACTTGCCGACTCGTGCCGCGAGCGCTTCGTCGACGCCGACGTAGAAATGGTTCGCCCGCGGGATCGTGGCCAATTCGCGTGGACACGGACCGGCGGGCGCACGCTCGACCGCCTCGGCTAGACCGGAGAATGCCGCGTTCTGGGCGAGTTCCAACTCGCCGAACAGGAACAAGCTCGGGCATGCGATGCGGACGATGTGGTTCAAAAAGTCGTACCGCTCCGCCGGGCCGTACTTGTCGACGTAGCCCGCCGCAGTAATCAAGTACGGCAGCGGAAACGTGACCTCCATCAGCGTCTCGCCACGACCGGCGGCGGCGTGCTCCTGGGCGGTAGTGATGGCCGCGAAGAACTCGGCGTCGCGCGGCGAATTGCGAAAGTGCTGAAACGAAAGCCGCGGAGGCGAAATCGCGATCAGCCCCCGCGCCGCATCGTGCGGAGCGTTCGCCAAAGCATAGATCGCTTTGACCGCGCCGAGACTATGTCCCACGACGGCGACGCGCGACAACCCGCGGCCGGCGAGAAAATCGAGCCACGCCGCCACGTCGTACCGGCAATCGTCGACGATCTCGAACGCGCCGCCGAACCGCTTCGGTCCGCGTTCGGTCGCCGCCGTGCTGACGATGTCGTGCCCCCGCGTGTTCACGCGCAGCACGGCCAGGCCGAGCGCCGCGAAGGTGTCAAGCAATCCCGGAAAGATCGACGAGCCGTAAAAATGACTTCCCGCGCCGTGCAGGCAGAGCACGGCGTCGAGTCCGATCCGCCGTGCGATCGCATCGTCGCCGCGCCGCGGCAACAGCGCTCCGTCGAGCCGCACTCCGTCCGCGGTATTCGCTTGCACCAGCTCAACGAGCATCGTCACCGCATTCTCCTCGTGCCTCTCGCCTGCTACTCCTCGTCCTCGACCACCGCCATCGCATACGCGACGGCATGACTGCGGCAATGCGAAATGCTGAGCAGCACGTCGGTGATTCCCAGCGCCGCGACGAGATCTCGAACGGCCCCGCGAAACGCGGTCGACGGCTTCCCACCCGGTTCGTTGCGGATCTCTATGTCGGTCCAGTTGACGCCGCGTACCCAGCCGGTGCCGAGGGCCTTCATGATCGCTTCCTTGGCGGCCCAGCGTCCGGCGTAGTGCTGCGTCGCCGCCCGCCGCGTCGCGCAATACTCGATCTCCAGCGGCGTGAACACCCGCGAGACGAACCGCTCGCCGTGCCGCTCGATCATCTTCGCGATGCGAAGACATTCGATGATGTCGGTGCCAATGCCGAGGATTTGCATGAGGGACGGGGGTCGGGGATCGGGGGGCAGGGGTCGGGGAAGATTCGGGATTCGGGATTCGGGGAACGGGAAGCTCGTTGGTGATGTGATGTTACCTGCCGTAAGGGTTGCCGGCGCTTGCCAGTTTTGCGGCGTCGATTAGCCGGTTCAGTTTATCACAGAATGTGTCGAACGACTCGCGGCCGAAATTCCCTCCACGAGGAACGACGCTGAAGTTGCCGTTGGAAAAAAGAATGGTCAGAAAGTCGCGATCCCGCGCGAGCGTCACCGTGCGTAGCGCCGTAGCACCGCGAGACACGTCGCTGGCCAAGACGATTTCATCGCGCGTGACGGCAATCCGCACGCGCTTGATCGGCCCTACGGCAGACAGCGTCTTGTCACGCGAACGGGCAAGCAGCAAACCGGGAGCAACGAACGGGAAGATCGCCCCCATCGCCAAAAACATCACCGCAAAGCAGACCATCTCGCGCGGAGTCGCAAAATGTGCCAAGAGAAGCAGACACGCGGCCGCAAACGCGCCAATGATGATCCAGCCGCCGTAAACCGCGCGTCGAATCGATCCGTTGTGCTTCGCGGCGACAAGAAATGCCTTGCGGATTTCCTCTCCCCGAAGGTCGAATTCGGCTTCAAGCTCGTATTGCGACGAATCCGGCAAGTGCATGACCGCGATCCACGATCTTCAATTCTTCAGCAACTGTTGCATCGCGTTCGTCAATACGCTTTCCACCTCCGGCGCGACGCGCGAGACATAACTCGTCTCATACCCGCCCTGCGAATACGCGATTGCCGTGCCGATGTAACCGCTGCCGTAGTCGCCGTAGGCGGCCATTGCTACGAAGCTGTCCGGACGCATCGCTTGGGCCGAGAGCTGGTACTCGACGAACAGTTCGCCCGGCATGTGGACGATCCGCGCTTCGCCCAACCGCAGGCAGCCGATGTCGACGGCGTCTTTCGACTGGCCGCGGCGGAGGAACACGAGGTCGCGGGCCGCCCGGATGCGGTCGCGCTCCGTCGCCGCGCGATCGGCGAGCGTCGCGAGCAGTTTTTTCTCATCGAGTGCCGGGTTCGGCGGAAGAACCACCGCGGCCGTTTTCCAACCCACGTCGCTGGCCGCGATGGGTGTTCGCTTGGCGTCGTCCCACGCCAGCCGCATTCCCGCCGCCAACCGCTCCGCCAGCTTCGGCCGATTCTCCGGCGAGCCGTCGTTGTATTTACCCGCCGCGACGTTGCCGCCGGCGCCGTTGAAGTGTACGCACACCACGTCAGCGAACCCGCTTTCGCGGAGCGCTTTCTCGCGAATCGTCCGGGCCGCGCCGACGAAGTCCGCGCTCACCGCGCCGTTGCCGTAATGGCTCTGCGGGTGCGTGGCATAGTACGTGATCGCCGCTACGGGCTTCTCGCCGTCGTAAAACGCCACGAGCCGCACATCGGGATCGATCACGCCTTCCGGCGCGGCGATCGCCTCCGGATTGCGGCACGAACTGAACCGCACGTGCATCACCTTGCCGTCGGGACCGAGAACCCGACGATTCGACGCGACCTGCTCCACGCGGCCCTTGCCGAAGCCGACGTGCGTGACGCGGCGGGCCTTGCCGAGCGACGCTTTTACCGCGTCGGCGGTCGCCTTGATCTTCCGCCGCGCGTCGGCCGGATCGAACTGCTTGCCGGCCAGGCCGTGCTCGGCGAGGAGCGCTTCGGACGCGAAGTCGCAGCCGGGCGCGTCGTGCTGATGCAGCGTATGGACGGCGACGCGGTCGGCCGTCGTTCCCGCCGCATCGGCGAGCGCCTCGCGCCACGCTCGATTTCCCGCGTTGCCGATTCCGACCCAATCGACCGCACACAGCACGATCGGCTTCCCCGCGCCGAGAATCACCACGCCGCGGGCCGACAGCGGATCGTCGACCTTCTCCGCCGGCTTGACGAGCGCATCGCAAAGCGGCGCCCCAAGCGGCGGCGTCACGTCGGCCGCGAATGTCGCGATCCGCAACTCCGCGCCTTCGGCCGCGAGGACGAACTGCGGCGCGTTGACGACCATCAGCCAAGCGACTGCCGCCGGCATCAGCATTATCTGCCAACGCGAGCGATTGATCCCCCGACCCCTTTGCGCCTTTGCGTCGTTGCGGTTCATCTCAAACTCCAGATCAGCAGAATCCGGCCATCCGCCGCCACGTGCTGATCTTCGAGTCTGGACGAGCCGCGGTCAAGCGCGCGGGGCAATTACCGCTGAAACTGAGCAAACGCCTTCTGCAGCGCCGCAAGCCCCGCCGGGCCGTGCTGCCCTTCGACCACGACGTTCACGCGGACTTCGCTCGTGTTGATCATCTCGACGTTGATGCCCGCGTCGGAGAGCGTCCGAAACATGCGGATCGCAACTTCCGTGTGACTGCGGAGGCCGATACCGGAAACCGAGAGCTTCGCCACTCGCGGGCTGCTGGTGATGGAGCGGCATTCGTACCTCTTGGCGAGCACATCGGCGATCTTCACGGCCGCTTCGAGGTCCTTTTGCGGCACGGTGAAACTGAGCGTCGCCCGTCCCTCGCGGCCGAAGCTCTGCACGATCATGTCTACGAAAATCCCCGCCGCCGCGATCTGCTCGAACACGTCCGCCGCCACGCCGGGCACGTCGGGCACGCCGGCGATCGTCACGCGGGCCTGCGTGTCGTCGAGCGACACGTCGTCGATCGTCAGCTCTTCCATCGACTGCAACCGGCGGACGATTTCCACCGCGTCCGGCTCGTCCACCGCGACGGCGCTTTCGGCTTCGTCGCCGTTGCCGGCCGGCGGCTGGTCGAGCTGAAACTCCTGATGCACCGCCCGCAGCGCCTTGAGCGCGTCGTCGCGCCCCACGAGCACGGAAATCTTGATCTCGCTCGTCGAGATCATCTCGATGTTGACGCCGGCTTCGCTCAAGGCGCGGAACATCTGGTCGGCGACGCCGGTCCGCTTGGCCATGCCCAGGCCGACGACCGAGACCTTGGCGACGTTGTCGTCGTGCGAGAATCCCGCCGCGCCGAGTTCGCCGGCGACCTTGGCGACCGTTTCGAGCGTGATGCCGAGCTCGTCCCGCGGCACGGTGAACGAAATGTCGGCCTTGCCGTGCTCGCCGACGTTCTGCACGATCATATCGACCGTCACCTTGTGCTCGGCGATGGCCGCAAACACGGCGAGGCTCGTTCCCGGCTTGTCCGGCAGGCCCTGGATCGTCACCTGGGCCTCGCTCTTGGTAAGCGCCGCGCCGCAAACCGCCTGATCCCGCGATTCGGGCTGCGGGACGATCATCGTGCCGGGCTGATCGGTGAAGCTGCTCCGCACGTGGATCGGCACGGAGAATTTCTTGGCGAATTCGATCGACCGGTTGTGCATCACGCCCGCCCCGAGACTGGCGAGTTCCAGCATCTCGTCGTAGCTGATCCGCTTCACGCGCCGCGCTTCGGGCAGTTCGCGCGGGTCCGTCGTGTAGACGCCGTCGACGTCGGTGTAAATCTCGCACGCATCGGCGCCCAGCACGGCGGCCAAAGCGACGGCCGTAGTGTCGCTGCCGCCGCGGCCGAGCGTCGTGATGTTCAGGTTTTCGTCGATGCCCTGGAAACCGGCGGCGATGACGATGTTCCCTTCGTCCAAGAGCCGCCGCATGCGTTCGGTCGAAATCGACCGGATGCGGGCCTTCGTGTGCGTGCTATCGGTGCGAATGCCGATTTGAGCGCCGGTGAGGCTCGTCGCCTTGTTCCCCATCGCGTGAATCGCCATCGCCACGAGCGCCACGCTCACTTGCTCGCCGGTCGAAAGGAGCATGTCCATTTCGCGTGCCGGCGGGCGGTCGCTGACTTGCTTTGCCAGGTCGACGAGCACGTCGGTCGTGTGCCCCATGGCGCTCACCACCATGACCACGCGGTTGCCCGCCTGGTGGGCGCGAATCGCCTTGCGGGCGACGTTCTTGATCTTCTCGGCGTCGGCAACGCTTGTGCCGCCGAATTTCTGCACGACCAACGACATAGAGCAACCCAATGACCAATGCTCAAATCCCAATGCCCAAACCCGTCCGACTGCGAGATTCCCAACCTCCAACCTCTAACCTCCAACCTCCAGCTCCGCCATCGTCTCTTCCGGAATATTGAAATTCGCCGACACGCCCTGCACGTCGTCGTGGTCGTCCAGCGCTTCCATCAGCTTGAGCACCTTGCGGGCGTTTTCCGCGTCGAGGTCGACGGTCGACTTGGGGATGTTGGTGATCTTCTTCATCTCGACCGTGACGCCGGCCGCTTCGAGCGCGTCGCCGACCGTCGTATACGTCGCCGGGTCGCAGGTCACTTCGTACTGATGATCGGCGAGCTTGACATCGTCGGCCCCCGCTTCGAGCGCCAGTTCCATCAGCTTGTCCTCGTCCGTTCCTTCGGCGGGAATCATGAACAGGCCCTTGCGATCGAACATCCAGGCGACGCAACCGGTGCCGCCCAAGCTGCCGCCGGCGATCTCGAACAGCTTGCGGATTTCCGGGGCGGTGCGATTGCGGTTGTCGGTGAGGATTTCACACATCACGGCGACGCCGCTGGGGCCATAGCCCTCGTACACAACTTCTTCCATGTTGCCGCCGTCGAGCTCGCCGGTCCCCTTCTTGATCGCTCGCTCGATCGTGTCCTTGGGCATACGGCCGGCTTTGGCGTCGCTCACGGCGAGCCGCAGCCGCGGGTTCTGGTCCGGATCGCCGCCGCCCATCTTCGCGGCGACGATGATCGCTTTGGAAAGCTTGCTCCACTGCTTGCCGCGCTTGTTGTCGATCAGCGCCTTTTTGTGCGCGATGTTCGCCCAGTGTGAATGTCCTGCCATCGTTACTCTCCCATGCTCGCGAACGTGATTCTCGGTGGGCGTCGCAGTGAACGCCTCTGCCGCGGCGGAATGCCGGTCGATGCCGGTCCGGCGGCGAATGAACGATGCCGCGGCGATCGCTTCGCGGACCGCGCGGGCGAATTATATCCCGCACACGCCGCTACCGCGGTTTCGATTTTGCCAGGCGTTTGCTCCCGGCGGTCTTCTTTTCGGCGGGCTTGGGCTTCTTGGCTTCGGACGGCTTTTTCGCCGCGGGCTTCTTGGCCGGCGGTTCCGCCGGGGCTTTTTCCTTCTTCTTGGCCGTCACAGGAGCGGGAGTCGCCTTGCCCGCGGTCGCGGCCGCTTTGCCGGCTGCTGCGGGGGCTTTTTCCGGCTTCGCCTCGGCCGTCACCGGCTTCGGCGGCGCCGCGGGCGGCGGCTCCGGCTTCTTTGCCCCGCGCTTCGGCAGCCGCTCCTTCGCGTCCGCAGCGATCGAAACGAAAATCTCCCGCACGTCGTTCGAGAACGGCTTCGTCAGCAGATCGACGCCGAGCTGATGCAGCAGCGAGCCGAACTCGACGCCTTTGTTCTTGGGAATCGCCCGCTCGACGCCCGGCACGACACCGCTGGCCGCTTCCTTCTCCGTCGCGATGCCGAGCACAAAGAGCGCTTCGAGCGCGCCGCGGTCGAGCGGAATGGCATGGCCCCCCAGCGACGTCTGCGTCACGAACGCCACCGCGAACGGCGTCACGCCGGGAAGCTTCTCCAAATCCTTCACGGCCTGGCCGAGGTTCTTCTTCTTGAGCGCATCGAGGTCGAACGAATAGGTCGACTCGAATACCGCTTGCAAGGCGCGCTTGAGATTCGCGGCCTGGCTCTTGGGGTCGCGGAGCTGGCCCATCAATTCGGCCAGTTCCGTGACGGTCGAAACGCGGACTTCGTTCCAGTCGAAAAAGCCGGTCTGCAGCTCGGCGAGCGCCTTCTCGGCGGCTTCGTGCGGCGAATTCTCGAGGCACAGCGCGAACAGCAATTGCCCCAAGAGCGGCCGGTCCGCAACCGTCGCCGGCTTGTAGTGCTTCTTGAGCGTCTTGTGCGTCTTCGCCAACAGCGCCGCGCGGTTCGATGTGCCCATGTTTCGTATGCGGTCGGGTCGCGACCGGTTCGTAATGCGAAATCTTGCTACTGGCGCCCGTCGCCCGACTCGCTGCAAACGGCGAAGCTGGCCGTGCGAGCGCGTCGTGGGGGCCGCGATTCTTATTGCGTTTCGTCCGATTCCCCGGTGGTCCGCTCGCCGCCGTTCTCCGACTCGTCCTCGAACTCGTCGTCCGGCAGCTCCAGCGCGTCTTCGCCGCCGACGTCCTCGTACTCCGCTTCGTCGTCGATGTCCTCAGCCTCCGCCGGCTCAGGCGGCAGAACTTCCTTGAGAATCCGGGCCATTTCGATCGACCTCTTGACCCCCATGTCCAGCTCAAATGTAAGCCGCGGGGTATACCGGGTTTCGATCCGGTCGCCGACTTTTCGCTGTAAAAACCCGGCGGCGCTTTCCAATCCGTATAAACACAGCTTTTGCTGCTTGTCGTCCCCCATGATGGATACATGGATTTTAGCCGAACGAAGGTCCGGCGCGACGTCCACGTGCGTGACCGTTACGTCCCGAACACGCGGATCCTTGATCTCGGCCAGGATCGCCATGCCGACGACCTCGCGAATCGCCTCGGCCATTTTCGCCATTCGCCGCGAAGTCATGGTTCCCCCAGTCCCCAGTCCCCAGCCTCCAGTCCCCGTTTAATCCAACGTCCGCTTGACTTCCTCGATGCGGTAGACCTCCAGCACGTCGCCGGGCTTCACGTCGTTGAACCCGGCGAGCCGGATGCCGCATTCCAAGCCCTCGCGAACCTCGCGGGCGTCGTCCTTCTCGCGCCTGAGCGACTCGATCGCATACTCGCCGATGATCCGGCTGTCGCGGATGACCCGAGCGCGGCCGTTGCGGGCGACCGTCCCCGAAATCACGCGGCAACCGGCGATCGTGCCAACCCGGCTGATCGAGAACGCCTGTTGCACGAGCGCCCGGCCGAGATCGACCTCGCGCTGCTCGGGCTTGAGCTTGCCCTCGACGGCATGCTTGAGGTCTTCGCTGAGCTTGTAGATGATTTCGTACCGCCGGATGCTCACTTTGTACTGCTCGGCCAGCATCCGGGCCGCCTCGTCGGCCACCACGTTGAAGCCGATGATGATCGCGTCCGACGCATGGGCCAGATGCACGTCGGCCTCGGTTATCCCGCCGACGAGCGCTTGCAGCACGCGAATCTTCACTTCGTCGTGCTTGAACTTGCCGATCTCTTTGAGAATCGCGTCGATCGACCCGCGGACATCCGCCCGCAAGATCAGATTCAGCGACTGGACCTGGCCCGTCTGGCCGAGGCGGTCGAACAGGTTTTCGAGGGTGACGTGCGACTCGATGCCGGCCAGCGTCGTCTGCCGCGATCGGGCTTCGCGCGACGCGGCAATCTGGCGGGCTTCCGTAATGTCGTCCATCACGTAGAAGTGCTCGCCTGCGCCGGGAACCCTGTCGAGCCCCGTAACGTTGACGGGCATGGCGGGGCCCGCTTCGGCGACCTGGACGTTCGGACGGAGCGTGTCGTACATCGCCTGGACGCGGCCGCTCGTCTCGCCGCAGACGAAGATGTCGCCGACGCGGAGCGTGCCGTTTTGCACGACCACCTTGGCCACGACGCCGCGGCCCGGCTCTTGATGGGCCTCGATGCACGTACCCGTGGCCGCCCGATTCGGGTTGGCCTTCATTTCGTGCAAGTCGGCGGTCAGCAGCAGCGTTTCGAGCAACTGATCCAGCCCTTGGCCGGTCATCGCGCTCGTCTTGACGACTTCGACGCCTTCCGGGTCCCATTCGGCCGGAGTCAGTCCGTTCGTGGAAAGCTGCTGATAAATCCGATCGACGTTCACGCCGGGTAAGTCGATCTTGTTGAGGGCCACGACGATCGGCACGCCGGCTGCTTTGGCGTGGCTGATCGCTTCTTCGGTCTGCGGCATGACGCCGTCGTCGGCCGCGACGACGAGCACGGCGATGTCCGTCACGTTCGCCCCGCGGGCCCGCATTTCGGTGAACGCTTCGTGGCCCGGCGTGTCGACGAAGGAGATCTTGCGGCCGTTCCGTTCGATTTGATACGCGCGGATGTGCTGCGTGATGCCGCCGCTTTCGCCGCTGGCCACGTCGATACCGATGATCTTGTCCAAGAGCGACGTTTTGCCGTGGTCGACGTGCCCCAGGAACGTGATGATTGGCGGGCGCGGCTCGAGCGATTCCGGCGCGTCGGCCGTGTCGCGGAGCTTGGCGAGCATCTCGTCTTCGAGCGTCACCTCGCGGCGGACCTCGACTTCGATCCCCATTTCGAGCGCCAGCATCTCGGCCTGCTCCTCGCTCAAGGCCGAGTTGATCGTCATCATCGCGCCGTGGGCGAGCAATGCCCGCTGCGCTTCGGCGACGGGCACGCCGGCGTTTTCGCAGAAACTCCGCAACGTGGCCGGAAGCTGAATCACGACCTTGCCTTTCCGCGGAGCGGCGGTCTTCGCGCCGGTGCGCTTGATTTTGGTGGGCCTGCGGGTGATGACGCGAGTTTCCTCGTCGCCGCGCCGCCCCAATCCCGTCGATTCCTGCCGCTTGCGCTGCAACTGCCGCGCGGCGCGGCCGCCCAGCAACTTACCGGCGCCTTCGCCTCCGCCTTCGCCCTCTTCGCCCGGCTTGCCCTTGCGGCCTTTGCCGCGGCCCTCGCCCGCCGAAGGCAGCGCGATGGGCGCCGGCTTCGCGCTCGGCGACTTGCCGGGCTTGGCCTTCTGCATCTCGGAGAGCCGCTTCTCCTCGTGCTTCTTCATGTGCTCCGAAAGCGGCTTCGAGCCGGCCTTGCTGGCCCGAATCGCGTCGATCGGCAGCTTGATATCCGGCTTTTGCGGGGCGGGTTCGGCGGGCTTCGGCGGAACGACCGGCTGCTTTCCGGCGGGCAGAGGCGCGAGCCGCGGCGCCAACGGCGCTACCCGCGGAAGCGGC
Source organism: Planctomycetota bacterium (assembly GCA_003576845.1). GTDB lineage: Bacteria > Planctomycetota > Planctomycetia > Pirellulales > PLA5 > PLA5. The sequence goes on along the minus strand of QEVJ01000011.1, from coordinate 30,283 downwards.
GGCGCTTTGGCGCCGCCTTCGCCGTCTGGCTTCTTCTTGGCCTCGGCGGGCGCCTTGTCGTGCTTCGGTTCGAGTACCCGCGGCTTACCCGTTACGCCGCCGGGCGCGATATAGTCTTCGCGCCGCATCGGGCCCGACGGCGGCGCCGGGCGAACCGAAACGTCCCCCAGGGGCGCAATCACTGGCGGAGCAGCAGGCGCCGGCGGAGCAACCACAGCCGCCGCCGCAACCGGAACTTCTACCGGCGCTTTGGCGGCAGCTTCGCCGCGGCTGCCGCCGCTGACGAACGCCCGGACGCGGTCGACTTCCTCGTCGGTCAAGCTGGCCAGTGCCGAGCCTTTGCCCGTAATGCCAGCCTTCGCGCAAAGATCCACCAGATCCTTGCTGTCGACCTTGAGTTCTTTCGCTAACGAATAGATGCGAACGGCCAAGTGGGCCTCCAAGCGGTCTTTCGCCGGCCAAAGCACGCGGCGGCGAAACGACCTATCAAAACCTTGAAACTAATTCATTCGGTGTCTCCCATCGATCGCGGCACTTGCAAGCCGAGCGGTCAGTCGCTCGTCTCTTTGGCCGCCACGTCAGGCACTATTTCCGCCGGCCTCGCCTTCCGGCGAAGCTCCTTCGATCGGCGGAGGATTCGCAGCTTCGAGCAGCGCTTGTCGCGCTGCGTCGCGCTCGGCCTCGAGCCGATGGGCTTCGGCCGTCGCCTTCTCGATCCGTTCCAGCTCGCGCTGCTTACGACGTTGGTCCTGTTCGATCTGTTCCGCTTCTAGGGCTCGCTCTTCGGCCTGCTCCACGATCCTGTCGACTTGCTCTTCCGTCAAGTTCCCCATCGCCATCAGGTCGGACGGCTCAATGATCGACAGATCGTCGTAGGACATGTAGCCTTCTTCGACCAGTTTGAGCGCCAGCGCTTCGTCCATGCCTTCCAACTGGCTGAACCCGCCGACGGCCCGGTCGATCTGCTCGTCGAGCTCTTCGCGGGTCATGATCTCGATGTCCCAGCCGCAAAGCTTGCTCGCCAGGCGGACGTTTTGACCCCGCCGGCCGATCGCCAGCGACAACTGATCCTCGCGGACCAGCACGATCGCCCGCCCCAGCATCTGGCAGAAGATTACGTCTTCCACCTCCGCCGGCTGCAAGGCATTGCCGATCAGGACTTTGAGGTCGTCGTTCCAGCGCACGATGTCGATCCGCTCGCCGGCCAGTTCGTCGACGATGTTCTTGATCCGATTGCCGCGGACGCCGACGCACGCGCCGACACAATCGACCCGCGAATCGGAACTGCTCACCGCCACCTTCGAGCGATAGCCCGGCTCGCGGGCCATCGCCTTGATCTCGATCACGCCCTCGGCGATCTCGGGGATTTCCTGCTCGAAGAGCCGCTGGACGAATTGCGGCCGCGTCCGGCTGAGGACGACCTTCACACGGCTGCCCTGCTTGCGGACCTCGAACACCGTCGCTCGGACGCGCTCGTTGGGATGGTGCGTTTCGCCGGGAATCTGCTCGCTCCGCGGCAGGATCGCTTCGACGTTCGCCAGTTGCACCGTCGCCACGCCGCCTTCGTAACGGTGAATCACGCCCGTAATCATGTCGCCGATCGTGGCTTCGTATTCGTCGTAGAGTGCGTCGCGCTCAGCTTCGCGGATTTTCTGGATGATGACTTGCTTGGCGGTCTGCGCACCGACGCGGCCGACGATATCCGCGTCCAGCGGGGCGCCGTTGTGAAAGCCCTGCATCTCGCCCGACGTGCGGTCGATCTTTACGTCGATTTCATCGGTCTCGCTATAATGCTTCTTCATCGCCGAGACGAGGGCCGACTCGATCGCCGTGAACACGATTTCCTTGTCGATATTCTTGTCGCGGTGAATCGCGTCGACGATCCGCAAGATTTCGCTTGGATTCATGTCACTTTTCCGCGGTGTGCTTCGCGGGAAGCAAGCCGCAGCCCTTCGTTCGCTCGCCGTTCGCCACTCGCGCCCGCTCCGTGCGACGCGAATTGCCGAAAGGTGTAGGTGGTTCGCTTGCCGACCTTCGTTCCGCTGCGGCGCTATCGGCGCGCACCAAAAGGCCCTTCGCAGCCCCGCTCGGCACAAAAAAATGTGCCTCGCAGCACTACGAAAAAACCAAACGGTCTCCGCCCAAACCGGGCCAACGTGCGCCCGATCCGCTCGAAAACCGTTCCACGACAGAACTTAGTGGTTTCGCTAGCAATAAAAGATACCGGTGGTCCCGGCGAGTGTCAAGCGACGACCGACCCTCGTTATAATGCCCGGGATGCGGAATCCACGCCGGTTTTCCTGGCTTTTTTGCGATCGATTTACCCCAGCCGCCGCCCCAGGACCGTCTGCCATGTCCAAAACCATCTTTGCACGCATTATCGACCGCGAAATCCCGGCCAACATCGTTTATGAAGACGACCTGTGCCTGGCGTTTCACGACGTGAACCCGCAGGCCCCCACGCACGTCCTGTTGATTCCCAAATCGCCGATTTCATCTCTCGATGAAACCGCCAACGACGATGCGGCCCTGCTTGCCCACTTGCTCTTGATGATCCCGCGGCTGGCGACCCAATTGAAGCTCGCCGACGGTTATCGCGTCGTCGTCAACTGCGGCCCCGACGGCGGGCAGACCGTCGACCACCTGCATTTCCACATCCTCGGCGGCCGGCCGCTCACGTGGCCCCCGGGCTAGGCGCCGAAATCTTTCTGTAGGAGGCGAATCCTTTCGCCGACAGATGCACGTTGGGCCTCGCCGTCGGCGAAAGGATTCGCCTCCTACATCGCGCGGCAATCGGCTACTTCCGCGATAGTTCGTGCACCGCGTCGACGAGCGCAATCGCATTGTCGACGGGGGTCTGCTGCAATACGCCGTGGCCGAGATTGAAAATGTGCCCCGGCCGACCCGCTGCCTGGTCGAGAATTTGCTTGGCCCGTCGGCGAATCTCGACCCGATCGGCCAGTAGCACTGCCGGGTCGAGGTTTCCCTGCACGCCGCGGTCCGGGCCGATCGTTTCCCAAGCCTCGTCGAGCCGCACGCGCCAATCCAGCCCAATCACGGCCCCGCCCGCTTCCGCGAGCAGCGGCACGAGCGCCGGGTTTCCGGTCGCGAAGTTAATCACCGGCACGCCTGGCACGATGGCTTCGATTACCGCCTTCACATAGGGCAGCACGTAGCGGCGGTAATCGTCCGGCCCCAAACAACCGACCCAACTGTCGAAAAGCTGCACCGCCTGCGCACCGGCGGCGATTTGCGCGTTGAGATACCGCGCCACCGCCCGCGATAACCGACCCATCAGCGCGCTCCACGCTCCTTCGTCGCGATACATGAGCGTCTTCGTGTGTAGAAAGTTCCGGCTCCCACCGCCTTCGATCGCATAGCTCGCCAGCGTGAACGGCGCCCCGGCAAATCCGATCAGCGGCAACTTGTCCGACAGCCCAGCCCGGGTCTGCCGCACCGTCTCCATCACGAAGTGCAGCGCGTCGACGCTCTCTAGCTCGACGAGGCGATCGACGTCGTCCGCCTCGCGCAGCGGGTTGTGAATCACCGGCCCTTCGTTGGCGGCAAATTCGAGTTGCATCCCCATCGGCTCGAGAATCGGCAACAAATCCGAAAAGATGATTGCCGCATCGACGCCGAGCCGATTCACGGCCGTAATCATCACCTCCGCGCACAGGGCCGGATTCTTGCACAGTTCCAGAAACGTCGTCTTCGCACGAACTTCGCGATACTCGGCCATGTACCGCCCGGCTTGCCGCATCAGCCAGATCGGCGTCACGGGCGTCGGCTCGCGGCGGCAAGCTTTCATGAAGGGGCTTTCATACCACGGCGCTTTGGTGTCGATGACCATGCCTTCGACGTGCAGCGTTTCCAGGACCGAGATCACCTGCTTTTTCCGCGCGAGCAGATCGCCCGATCGCTCCGCCGCCGCTTGGACCAGGTGGCCCATCTTACTGTGCTCCGGTTCCAGATCGACAGGCAAGTTGAGTTGCCGCAGCGTCTCGCTCGTCGTCGGTCCGATCGACGCCACGACCATCCGCCGCGTCGCCTCGCGCACCGCATCGGCCAGACCCAGCCGCCGCGCGACTTCGAGCAGATTGTGAATCTGCTGGCTCGACGTGAACAACAGCACGTCGACGTTGCCGCCGGCAATCTCGCGCACATTCGCTTCGAGCGCGGCCGTGTCCTCCGGCAAGTCCCAACGATAAACGCGGACGCATTCGACCTTCGCCCCGCGGGCCTCGAGTCCGGCGATCAGACTCACGTTCGGCTGGCCATACTCCTGCACCGCAACGTTCAGGTTCGCGATCGGCAATCGCTCGTCGACGAGCGACAGCACTTCGCGCCACGTGTTCGGCTCGGCGGCGCGATATGTCGGCGCGAGGCCAAAGGTTTTGAGCACGGCCACCGGCTTTGGCCCGCGGGCGATTGTGGTGACATCGGCGAGCGCCGCCAGAAACCGCTCGCGATCGACGTGCCGCGACACCTGTTCCACAAGTTGCCGCGTGCCGACGCCCGTCATTAGAACGACCACGTCGACCTGTCCCGTAAGAAGCCGGTGGGCAAAGTCGATCGTGTCTCGGCTGGCATCGAGCGGTACCTCGCGCATCGACGGGCTGACTCGCGGAAGGCCGCCGGCGCGGGTAATCATCGCCTCCATCTCGCCAGCCATCCGGCTCTCGAACGCCGCTACGCGCAGGCTCGCGAAGTTGGTCGGGGTTTTCTCCGGAATGTTCCTGTCGGGGCCGGACGGCGGCGAGGACATAGCGGAGACTCGACTGGCAGGGGTTCCGGGCGAAGCCAAGGGCATTTTGCGTCAAGCGGCGGCAGCTCGCCATTTTAGACCGCCTAGTCCGCCCGCCACAGGGCGCCACATTGGTCCCGATATGGCCGCGAGCACCGACTCCGGCCGCTGGTTTTTGGCTTGCCACCCAATTAAGCTACGCTTTCGTGGGTGGGGCTGTCGTTTTCCCAATTTCCGTTACTTGTTTGGAGTGTGTGGCATGAAACGTTGGCAATGGATGATTGGCGGCGTGGCCGCGATCGCGATGTGCTCCGTGGCCGGATTACGCGCGGCAGACGAGGCGAAGGCCAAGCATTCCGTGAAAGAGATCATGGCCAAGTGCATGAAGAGCGGCTTGTGCAAGAAGGTCGCCGATGGCAAAGCCAGCAAGGCCGAAACCCAGGCGCTCGTCGCAATGCTCAGCGAACTGCCGAAGAACAAGGCGCCCAAGGGCGACGCCGATTCCTGGAGCACCAAGACCGCGGCCGTCGCGGACGCTGCCAAGGCCGTCGGCGAAGGCAAGGACGGCGCCGGCGCGGCGCTCGCCAAAGCCGCCAACTGCGCCGCCTGCCACAAGGAACACAAGCCATCGTAGCGACGATTCGCCGACGTTAGCAAAACGCCGTGTGCCGCGAGTTTCTTGCGGCGCACGGCGTTGCTATTTGATGAGAACGTGAATCTCGACGATCGCACCGCGCTATTCGGGCTTGCCGAACGTCCCTTCGTCATGCTTGTCGACGATCGCGACGTCCGTCATTTCCGACTCGACGTACTTCTCGCCATCCCGCGTAATGACGTACTTCTTCGGCATTTTGACCTTCTCGACTTCGTCGTAGCCCGAGAGCACGATCTCTTGCTTGACTTCCTTGCCGAGCTCGCTCGATTTGACCGTCGACTCGACCTTGGCCAGGAGGAACGTTTCCTTGTCGAACGATAGCGTGACGTCGCGATGGTCTTTGCTCGAAACCTTGATGGCGATGGTCGGCTTGCCGTTGACATTGCCTTCGCCCGCCGCGGAGAGCGTGATCTCCTTCTCCTTGAGTGGCAACAGTGTCGTGAGGCGGCTGGTATAAGTGTTCTCCTTCTGTTCGGCGAGCTGGTCGTCGGTCATTTCAGTGACGGTTCCCATCGACTTGATCCAGCCCTGCTTGCCATCGAACACGATCGTGAACACATCGACGATTTCCATCTTGAACTTGTTCGGCAGTTCGCTTGCGTATCGGGCGGTGTAGGGTTGCGCGGCGCCCTGGCCGTAGTATGTGCCGCTTTCGCCCCAGGTCATTGCTTTTTGCTTGGCAATCGCCTCGGCCCCGCCGGTCGCCTTGATCGCCAGCTCGATGATGTCCGCCGGGGAAGGTTCGGCCGCCGCGCCCCGCTGCGCCGCTAAGAGCGCGATCGCCGATAGTACCAACGCCGCGAAACCAATGCCACGCGCGCTTCGAGCCATGATTTTCGCTCCTTGAGTCCGCGAGATATGGTCGCGACGATCGTGCGCCGCGACACAGAAAGAGGTTAGCCGCCGCGAGTAGATTCTCGCCTCCGGCCTCACGAAGCGTCAACGGCCAGACCGCATAAGTCCACCGAGCGATGCCGCCGGCATAAGCGAACGTTAATGCTTGAAATGCCGCCGCCCGGTAAAAATCATCGGCAAACCGTGGTCGTTGCACGCGGCGATGACCTCCTCGTCGCGACGCGATCCGCCGGGCTGAATGATCGCCGCCACACCCGCCGCCGCGGCTTGGTGGATCGAGTCGGGGAACGGAAAGAACGCATCCGACGCGAGCACGCTTCCCTTGGCCCGGTCGCCGGCCTTGCGAATCGCGATTTCGGTCGAATCGACGCGGCTCATCTGGCCCGCCCCGACGCCGCAGATGGCCCGATCGTTGGCGAGCACGATGGCGTTGCTCTTCACGTGCCGGCAAACCGCCCAAGCGAACCGCAACTCGGCCGATTGCCGATCGCTCGGTTGCGCCGTCGTCACCACCTTCCATTCGGCGACCGGATCGAGCCCGACGTCGTCTTCCTGCACGAGCAAGCCGCCGTCGATCTGGCGTAGTTGCAGCGCCTTCGCGCCGCCAGCGCCCGCGTCGAGCGCTCCGACCGCCATCAGCCGGACGTTGGCCTTCCATTTCGGTTTCGTCGTGAGGATTTCGAGCGCCGCCGGCTCGAAGTCGGGCGCGACGATCGCTTCGACGAACCGGTTCGGCTCGACGAGCACTTCGGCGGTCGCGGCGTCGATCGGCCGCGTGGCGCTGATGACCGAACCGAACGCGCTGACCGGATCGCCGTCGAGCGCCGCCCGCATAGCTTCCGAGAGCGTCGCCCTTGTCGCCGCGCCGCACGGATTGTTGTGCTTGATCACCACGGCGCCGGCCCGCTTCGGGTCGTCCTCGACGAGCGATCGGGCAATCGCCAGCGCGCTGTCGAGATCGAGCAGGTTGTTGTACGACAGCTCCTTACCGTTGAGCTTGCGGGCCGCGACGAGATTTGTCCCGCCCGCGGCACGACCGCGCGACAGGTCGACATACAGCGCCGCCGCCTGGTGCGGGTTTTCGCCGTAGCGCAGCTCCTCGACCCGCTCAAGCGCCAACCGCACCGTCGGGGCGAAAGTAGTCGCGGCCCCGGCTTGGATGTCTTGCTGTTTCGCAAAGTAATCGGCAATCGTCGCGTCGTAGGCCGCCGTGTGGGCAAACGCCGCGGCAGCCAGTCGAAACCGCAGCTCGGCGGAGGTCTGCCCGTGCGCGCGAATTTCGTCGAGGATCGCGGCGTATTGCCCGGCATCGGTGGCGATTGCGGTGAAGGCGTGATTCTTGGCCGCGGCGCGGACGAGACTCGGTCCGCCGATGTCGATCTGCTCGATCGCTTCCGCAAGCGACACGCGGGACTTGGCGATCGTGGCGGCGAACGGATACAGATTCACGACCACGAGCGGAAACTTTTCGATCCCGTGCTGGCCGATGGCCGCCATGTCGTCGGCTCGGTCGTGGCGGCAGAGAATTCCACCGAACACCTTGGGGTGTAGCGTCTTGAGCCGGCCGTCCATCATTTCGGGAAAGCCGGTGTAGCTGGCAATGTCGACGACCGCGACGCCCGCCTCTTCCAAGTGCTTGCGTGTGCCGCCGGTGCTGTAAATCTTCGCGCCGGCGGTGACCAGTCCACGGGCGAACTCGACAAGACCGGTCTTATCGCTGACGCTGATGAGTGCGTTGAACATGTGGAATTCAGGATTCGGGATTCGGGATTCGGGGACGGCGCCCAGCAACACGGCATTCTCCGAATGCCGAATCCTGAATCCCGAATCCCGACCTATCGAAACAACTCGTCGTACATCTGCTCATTGAACCCGACGACGAGCGTTTTGCCGAGGCGTAGCGTCGGGGCGCGGAGATTGCCCGTCGGGCCGACGAGCAGCTTTTTGAGCGTATCCGCGTCGGGCTTGTCCATTTTCATGTTCACGTGGACCACGCTCTTGCCTTTGGCGACGTAAATTTCGCTGGCATCGGCCGCCAGGGCGAGCGCGTCGGCCGCCGCGAGCGTATGCTTGCGGGCGTCGACCGTCTCCTTCGGCGCAACCGCGGCCTTCGCAAGAAACTCTTGCGTCTTGCCACAGGTCGCTCAACCGGGGCGGTGATAACTCCAGTCGATCTTGCGGGGCATAGCGGGCCTTCGAGGACGAGAGGAAGCGTTGTGCCACGAAATGCGATTGCTATCCTATAGCGGCCCGCGGGCGATGCTTCAACTGCCCCAGCCCGTCAGGGAGCAAGCGGCTGATCTTGCGCCCCGTCGTGTTCAGCGGCAGCATGGAGATTTCCGCCGGCGAGAACCACTTCCCTACGCCCGGCCCGGCATGCTTGCGTTGCCCCAGGAACTCCGCCGCATAGCATTCGAGCGTGATCCGAAACCGCGTGACGCTGTGGCGGAGCGTCGAAAGCAACTCCGGTTCGCCGATGGACATTCCCAAATCCGCTTGCAACGCCTCGACGATGCGCCGATCGAGCGCCGCGCCCTGCTCGCCGCCGAGCGCAATTCGTGGAAAGTCCCACAGTCCCGCCCACCGCTCGCCCTCTTGACGCTCGACCAGCAGCACGCGCGGCCCGCGGCGAATGACGATCGCCGCGTGGCGGACCGATTCGATGCGCGGCTTGGTTTTCGGCGGAGGAATCGCCGCCTGCAAGCCAGCCGCGCGCGTGGGGCAGAGCATTTCGAGCGGGCAGGCGTCGCATCGCGGCTCGCGGGGCGTGCAGACTTGACTCCCCAACTCCATCAAGGCTTGATTGAACTCGCCGGGCGAACGCTTCGGCAGAATGGCGGCCGCGACTTGCCACAAATGCTTTTGCCCTGCGGCATCGTGCGGGTTGCCTCGAAAAGCCACAAGCCGGGAGAGCAACCGCACGGTGTTGGCTTCGAGAATCGGCTCGCGCCGGTCGAAGGCGATCGACAGGACGGCGCCGGCCGTGTAGCGGCCGATTCCCGGCAAGCGGCGAACGGCGTCTCCATCGCTCGGAAACTCGCCGCCATGCTCGGCGACGATTTGCTTTGCCGCCCGATGAAGCTGGCGAGCGCGGCGGTAGTATCCAAGCCCTTCCCAGAGCCGCAGCACGTCGGCTTCCGGCGCGGCGGCCAGATGCGCGACGCTTGGAAAGGCCGCCATAAACCGCGCGAAGTATGCTTCGACGGTCGCGACCTGCGTCTGTTGCAGCATGATCTCGCTGATCCACACCCGGTACGAATCGCGATCGACGCGCCACGGCAACGGACGAGCAGAGCGACGATACCAGGCGAGCAAACGGCGAGCGAGCGACGTCGGAAACGGTGGGTGCATCATGCAGCTAAGGTGCGGCGTGCTGTGGGAGGCGAATCCTTTCGCCGACGGGACTAGTTGCCGCTCCATCGGCGAAAGGATTCGCCTCCTACAGTTTCCTCACATCACGCGGTCTTGGGCCCAGGGATAACGCCGCCCCGTCGAGAATTCCTTGTACGGCTCGCTCGTCGCGTTGTGAACCGTATCGGGATTATAGGCGGCATTGACGGCATCGAGAATCGGCACGATTTCCGCGTCGCCGTACCCGACGCCGCGAATCTCGAAGTAGTCGCGATTCACGTCGAACACCTGAAACTTGTCGGGCCAGACGAGCGCCCGGCGGAGCATCCGCAGTTCGTTCCGCGTCCGCTTCAAAAATTCCAGCGCAGCCGCAACGTTGCGGGAGCGGAAATCGTGAACGGCAAGCGGCGCGGGTTCGGACATGAGACGGTTGGCAAGTGATGAACGATGATTGATGAATGATGAGCGATGAACTACGGAATGATCGTCGCCTGGCAAACGCTCATCACTCATCGTTCATCGATCATCAATATATTATGACGCGGCGATAGTTATATGACGCGGCGATCGCTACTTCACCGGCCGCTGGCCCCAGGGAATCGGCATGGTCGGCGGCGTGCGGTGCCGGTCGCGGCGGACGTCTTTGGGCCGATCCTTGAACCAGGTCACGAACCGCACGAGTTGCTGGACCGCCTCTTCGTACGCGAGCCTGCCCTTTTCGGCCGAGGCTTTCTCCGCGTCGCCGAGCACGCCCGTCTCGCTGTAGCTGCTCGTCCACGAAACGACCGTCGCCGGACCGGCCGCGAACAGGTCGACCCAATTGAACGGGCTGTTTTCGTCGTTGAAGCTGATCGTGCCGCTTTTGATCTGGTCCTTGCGAACGTAGTCGTCGTCGAGGTACAGGTACAGAGAAGTCTCAAGTTCGCAGGCATGGGAACAGCCGCCGGGGAACTTGCTCTCGCGCCACCTGGGGAGGAATTCTTTGTCGACGGTGAGCAATTGCCACCACGCCGTGACGAGGCATTCGGCGTCGGTCTCCAGGTTCGTCCGCCGCGCGGCCAGATCGAGCACGGGCATGTTCGAGCCGTGCCCGTTGAGTAGCACGATCTTCTTGAAGCCGTGATACGCCAGCGACTTGGTAATGTCGAGCACGTGGGCCAGGAAATGCTCGTAGTCGTTGTTGATCGTGCCGGGGAAGTCCATCACGTGTCCGGTGTAGCCGTAAGCCACGACCGGCAGCACGAGGAGCTTGTCGGGAATCGCGCGACCGGCGCCGGCGGCGATGCCCGTGGGACAAACGAGGTCGACATCGAGCGGCAAGTGCGGCCCGTGCTGCTCGACCGCGCCGCAGGGGACGATGCAGACCTTGCCGAGATCGACGGCGTCGTTGATTTCGGGCCAGGTGAGTTTTTCGTAGCGGTATTCGGAGGCGGCGCGGGACATGGCGGGGGCGCGGGGTTCGGGGCGCGGGACGTCGTCCTACGGGCGTCGATAGCGTACCGCGATCGCGCGCAAGATGCCACCGGCGCTATCGGCACTACGTAGCGGCCCTAGGGAAGCCGTTGGCGCATTGCACCCGAAGGTGGTACGTAATTCTGCACCTTGAAAATTCGAGGCCCATGCTCGAATTTTCAAGGTGGCGAGAACTGCCGCCACTGGCCGCCACTGGCCGCCACTGGCCGCGACTAGCGATGGATTTCATGTCAGGCCGGTGCGGAATAAGTCGTTCCACTTGGCAAGTACAACGCCGCTTGGCGTGACCTACGAACCTACCAATCCGTCACCGATCCATCCGCACAAAACGACCGCTGCAACAATTCCTGTTGAAATGGATGCTTGCGCACTTCCGTTTCGTTGATTTCGATGCCGATACCGGGCCGCTGGCTGGGGCGGACCGTGCGGCCTTGTTTTTCGACGGTGAAGCCCTCGCTCACAACATCTTGCCGCCACGGCACGTCGGCGTGGACCGTTTCGCAGATGATGTAGCTCGGCGTGGCGAAGCCGAATTCCAGGCTAGCGGCCGTGCTCACGGGGCCTTGTGGATTGTGCGGCGCGAGGGCCACGCGATACGCTTCGGCCATCGCCGCGATCCGCCGGGCTTCACTCAGGCCGCCGCAATGCGTGATGTCGGGCTGAAGCACGCTCGCCGCCCGCTTTTCGAGCAGCTCGCGGAAGGCGTGCTGGCTCACGAGCCGCTCGCCGGTGGCAATCGGCGTCGTTACGGCGCGTTGCACTTCCGCAATCCCGTCGATGCACTCGGGCCAGCACGGTTCCTCGAAAAAGTACAGGCCGTATGGCTCAAGCGCTTTGGCAAACTGCACGCCCATCCGCGGCGAAGGCCGAGCGTGACAATCCACCATCAGGTCGATCGTCGGGCCAACCGCGCCGCGCATCGCCTCGATACACGCCGCGGCATAGCGCACGGGCACAAGACCTTCGATGGGCGCGGTCTCCGGCACGGCCATGCACTTCATCGCCGTAAAGCCGTCGGCGACAGCTTGTTGAGCAAGTTCGGCGAAGCGGGCGGCGTCGCTGGGGTGCACTTCGTAGACTGACTCCATCCGCCCGCCGCCCAGGTGACAATAGGTGCGAATCGTGTCGCGCACCGGGCCGCCCCAGAGTTGATGACAAGGCACACCGTGAATCTTGCCCAGAATGTCCCACAGGGCGATGTCGATGCCGCTGATCGCGGTGCCGCGGACGATCCCGTTGCCGTGCCAGAAGTGCTGGCGATACATCATTTGCCAGAGATGCTCGATGCGGCGGGGATCCTCGCCGACGATGAGCTGGGCGATGTCTTCGACCGCGCCGACGACGGCCCTCGTGTGCCATTCGAGCGTCGCCTCGCCCCAGCCCCACAAGCCCGGCTGGTCCGTCAAGACTTTTACGAACACCCAATTCCGCATTCGGGCGTGGCAGACGAGCGTTTCGATGCCGGTGATTTTCATGAATGACAGCGATTGGCGGTTCTGGCCGTCGCCAGCGGACACAAGTTCTCCTCGCCGCGGCAACGCGGCGCCATTATCGTAGCGCCGCGATGCGTTTGCTAGCGGCCCGAGTCCGCGCCGTCGCGAAACAACCATCGCAACACGAGCGGCAAGAGCAGGAGGTTCCCGAACAGACCGCCCAAGAGCGCCAGGGCGACGAGCGAGCCGAAATAGATCGTCGGCACGAACTCGCTCCGCACGAGGGCCGCGAAACCGACGACGAGGGCGAACGTGGCAAACGTCATTGCGCGGCCTGCGCCCTGATGCGCCGCCCGTAGCGCCGCCGCTACGTTCTCGCCGCCGCGCAGCCGTCGCCGAAACTCCGTCAGGTAGTGAATCGACGAATCGACCGACAAGCCGGTCGACACGGCCGCGATCATCGCCGTGCCGATGTTCACCTTCAGTCCGAGCCAGCCCCAGATGCCGAGCGCGACGAGGATCGGCAACAAGTTCGGGGCCATCGCGGCAAACGCAATCCGCAGACTGCGAAAGGCGATCGCGATCGCCAGGCCGATGCTCCCCGCCGCGATCGCGAACATCCGCCACTGGTCGTCCAAGATGCTGTCGATTAACCGTGCCAGCAGCACATAGTAGCCCGTCACTTCACCGGCAGTGAAGCTCAACGCCTTGTCGCCTGCCGGCGCGAGCATCTCCTCTTCGTCGCAAATGCCGCCGACGCGCCCGATCAACGCGTTCTTTTCGGCCGCGTCGAGGCGCTCGGGCGCCCGGAGCATAATCCGATAGTAGTGTCGCCCGGCCGCATCCGGATCTTCACTGTAAAAGGCCCGAACCATCGTCGACCCTCCGCGCAGAGCACGCAATCCGTTGCCGAGTACGAAATCGTGCAACGGCCTAGGGGCCGAACGCAAGCGGTCGTTCGTTACCCCGTCGAGCACGTCGACGAGGCTCAGCACGGCGGTTGGCGCCTTGGAACCGTTGTAGCCATCGAATTGTTCCGGATCGCGAAGCCGCGCCTGCAACCGCCGCACGCGCTCCAAATATGCCGCATCGAGCTTCGCCGGCGCGGGGAGCACGATATCCCACACGCCGGCCCCGCCGAGCCTCGACTCGATGAACGCATACGATTCGGCGATCTCGCTGTCGCGGCGAAAGTTGCGGGTGAAATCCGTTTCGACGCTCAGGTTCAGCGCACCGAGACTCAGCCCGCCAATGGTGACCGCGGCGAGCGCCGCAATCCACCGCGGATGCCGCTCGACGAGCCGCAACGACCACGTCAAGCCTTCGTCGAGATGCGATTCGCCCCAGGTCCGTTGCGGATCGGCGTCCCACTTGCCGAACAACGCCAATCCGGGCGTGAGGAGCACCAGCGCGGCGAGCACGATCATCGCGCCTGTCGCCGTCATCAGGCCGAAATCGCGAACCGGGGCCACGTCGGACACGAGCAACGACGCGAATCCCATCGCATCGGTCAGACAGGCCCAAAACACCGGCGCGGCGAGCAGCACGATCGTTTCGCGCAGCGACGCGCTCGCCGACCGTCCACGCGCCCGCGCCATCCTGAACCGCACGATCACGTGCATCACCGCGGCGACGGCGACCACCGTGACGATCGCCCCGAGCATCGAGGAAACGATCGACATTCTCAACCCGAGTGCGACGAGCACGGCTTCGGTCACGACGCGCGTCCAGACGACGACGGCCAACGGCACGACGACCCACCGCAGGCTCCGAAAGCACCCGACGATCACGAGCGCCAAGAGCGTCGTCGAAATCCATCCCAGCCGCGTGCCGTCGCGCTCGAGATATCGAAAGCCGTCGACGATCATCACCGGCTCGCCAGCAAGGACGCCCGAAGGCGCCTCGTCGATGATGCCGCGAATTGCCTCGACCGTTGCCGTGTGATCGGCGTTCTCGGCCAGGACGCAAATGAGCGCCGCCGTCCGCCCGTCGCGGCTGTGCGTGAACCCGGCGAACGTGTCGATGAGCCGCTGCGACCAGGGGTTCTTGGGCAGTAAGATCGCCGGGCCGAGAAAGCTGCTATGCGGGCCGACGACGAGCTCGATTCCCTCGACGGCTTCGAGCTTTGCGGCAAGCGCGCGTGCCCGATCGAGCCCTTCGGCCGTGAACAGATTGTCGTCCGCATAGGCTGCCAAAACCACGTCGCCCGCGTGAAACGTCCGCTTGAGCCGTCGAAACGGCGGCAGCACCGGATCGTCGGCCGCGAACATGTTCTCGAGCGAGCGGTCGAACTCGACCTGCTGCGAAGAGACCGAGGCCCAGGCGAAGATTGCTATCGCCGCGGCGAGCAGCCACGTTCGCCGCCGCACGAGCACGGCGGCAAAGCGAGCGAGCAGCGGCGAAGATTTGGAACGCGGCACATCAATCCACGAACGAGAATTCGTTGGTCATCAGCAGCGCCTGCGCATAACGCCGCCAGGCCTGTTCCGGAGTTGGCCCGGCTGCGACGAACTCGATTCCCAGCGTCGCTTCTTGCGAAGTCGGCATTCGCCCGAAGAGCGCGCGGTACATCGCCTCTATTCGGGCGGTCGTCGAGCCATTGACCGCCAGATCGCGCCGCGCCGCGAATCGCTCCGCCTGCTCGGCGACGAACGGCGAGTTCATCAGGAACAGCGCCTGTTGGGGCACGGTCGTTTGCGGGCGCTGCGCCGTGCTCTGGTCGGGACTGGCGAAGTCGAACGCGCGAAAGAGATTGGGCAAGTCCTGGCGGTCGATGAAGCCGTACACGGCCCGCCGGGTCGTAAAGGGCTTGGCGACGAGATCGACGGGCGGCCCGCCTTGCCGCAGGTCGAGCATTCCCGCCGCCGCCGCGAGCGAATCGCGCAGGGCCTCGAATTCCAACCGTCGCCGGTTCATCCGCCACACCAGCCGGTTCTCCGGGTCGACCGCCGCGGCTTCCGGACGGTCGGCGCTTTGCTGCCGGTACGTGTTCGACAGCACGATCTCGCGGTGAAGCTGCTTGAGCGACCATCCCTGCGACCGCAGCCGCAACGCGAGGTAATCGAGCAACTCCGGATGCGTCGGCGGGTCGCTGCGGAGGCCGAAATCGCTCGGAGTTCCCACCAGCGGCTTGCCGACGTGATACATCCACACGCGGTTGACGATTACCCGCGCGGTGAGCGGGTTGTCGTCCGCGGTAATCGCCTCGGCCAGTTCGAGTCGTCCGCTACCCTGCGCAAACGGTTTGCGCGTGTCTCCGGCGAGGACCTTGAGAAACTGCCGCGGCACTTTCTTGCCGTGCCGATGCTGGTTTCCGCGAACGAACACGTAGGGGTCGAACGGCTGTGGCGCATCGACGAGCATCATCGCCCGCGGCGGCGCTCCGCGCGACTTCACCTGATGCGTGTCGATCTTCCGCTTAAGCTCGGACAGCCGGTTTTTCTCGTCGCGATTGAGGTAATCGCGAGCCTGATCGCGCGGGATCGACGTCGGCGCGTCGTCGGCGAGCATGACCTTGCGGAGTTCGTCCGCGCCCGGCGGCGGATTTGGCTCGTTGGCCTTGGAATAGATGTCCGCCAGCAGCTTGCCGTAAACGCGACCGACGTCCTCGCGAGACTTCGGAGGTTCGGCTGCGAGGGCCGACTTCACGAGCGCGTTGTACTTGTCGTCGCCCGCGATGCGCTCGAGCACGGCCGGCGTTTCGGCGGCGAATTTCGCTTCGTCGAGGTCCATGAGCAATCGCCACGGCCCGAATACCGCGTGGTCTTTTTTCGCCCGCTGTGCGACGTATGCCCGCCAGCGTTCCAGCAGCCGCGGCTTGATGTCGTCGGCCCGCAAGGACTGGGCGAACGCCCGATCGCGAAACATGGCGGCCGGTTTCGTGGCGACCACGGCAAGGTACTCGGGCGTCCGCTTCCGCGAGCTGTCGAGCAACTCCGCGTGCCGCGCGGACAGGTAATCGTCGAACTCCTTTTGAAGCGCATTGAGCTTGGTCTGATACTCCTCGAACGCCGCCAACTCGGTTGGCTCGCCGATGATCGGCAACTCCTCCGGCTCCTTCGTGCTCGCAAACACGCCATACAGCGAATAGTAATCCTCCGACGGAATCGGATCATACTTGTGGTCGTGGCACCGGGCACAACCCACCGTCAGTCCCAATAGCCCGCGCGAAACCGTGTCGATCCGCTCGTCCATGTCGTCCGGCTGGCTATCGAAGTGCCGTCCGACGGTGAGAAAACCGAGCGCCGCGAGCGGCCGCTTGTCCTCGCCGAGTTCGAGCCGATCCGCCGCCAGTTGCTCGACGACGAACCGGTCGTAGGGCAAGTCCCCGTTGAACGCCCGAATCACATAGTCGCGATACGTGTAGGAGTAGGCGAACCGCCGTTCGCGGCCAAAAGCGTAACCGCGCGTGTCGGCATAGCGGGCGACGTCGAGCCAGTGTCGCCCCCAACGCTCGCCGTAGCTGGGCGATGCGAGCAGGCGATCGACAAGCCGCGCCTCTGCGTCGGGACTTTCGTCGGCCACGAACGCATCGACCTCATCCGGCGAGGGCGGAAGGCCGACGAGATCGAACGACAACCGGCGGATCAGCGTTTGCCGATCCGCGGCCGGCGATGGAACGAGATTCGCCGCGTCGAGCCGCGCTTGCACGAACCGGTCGATTGGACGCGCTGCCAGGCTCGGCTTCTTGACCGCGGGCAGCGGCGGCGCGGCGATTGGTTGAAACGCCCAGTGGCTGGCCCGAGCATGCGCGAACAACTCGTCGTCCGTGAGCGGTTTTGTCGTGCCCGATTCGGGCCAAGGCGCTCCCATTTCGATCCAGCGGCGCAGAACGGCGATCTCCTCCTCCGGCAGCTTGCCGGTTGGCGGCATTTGCGTGTCGCCCATGTACGCGATCGCGGTCAACACCGGACTCTTCGCCGGCGCGGCAAGATCGACGACGGGGCCGCTATCCCCGCCGGCCAGCAGCGTCGCCCGCGAATCGAGCCGCAAGCCCGACTCCTGCTTCTTCTCGCCGTGGCATTCGTAGCACCGCGCCGCCAGCAGCGGACGCACCTTCTGCTCGAAGTATTCGACTTGCTCGGCCGTAGGCTTTGCCCCCAGCGCCGCGGAACCGGATTCGGCGGCCGATAGTCTCGCCGCGCCAAGTCCCGGGCCGATTCCCCACAGGCCAAGCACAATCCAGCCGAGGACGTTCGCCGCCGCGAGCATCGGCCGGCGCTGGTAAAGCGACGTTCGCATAGGCAGGAGGGAATGCGAGGAGGGACGACGTTCGCCCCGGAAGAGGCCTCCGCAAGCGGACGCTTTCCGCCGGTTCGGACGCCGCAAGGGGAGCGGGTCGCTGGCGCCATTCATCATATTCCGCCCCCCACAGGGCGTCCAGCTTGGCCGCCGGCTCCGCCTCGCCAATCCCCGGACCGTCTGCTACGATCAACCGTTCCCGTCAAAGTCCCCAATGCTGCTCGATCGCCCCCTTTCCTCCGGCCACCGGACGGTTCGCGATGGACGCCTATACGCCCTGTCCCTGCGGAAGCGGTAAGAAAATCAAGTTCTGCTGCGGGGCCGAAGTCATCCCCGAAGTCGAAAAGCTCGACCGCATGCTCGACGGTGAACAGCGCCGCGCGGCGCTCGAGCACATCGCCCGCTTGCCCGCGAAGCTCCGCGAAAAACCGAGCATCTGGGCGAAGAAAATTCAGACGCTGCTGGCCACGGGGGACACGGAGGCTTACGACTCGGCCGCTCGCGAAATGCTCGCGGCCTATCCCGACAACCCCATCGCCCTCGCGTGCGTCGCGCCGCTGGAAGTTCAGGCGGACCGCGTCCGCGAGGGCGTCGCCATGCTCCAACGCGCGATCGAATCGATCCAAGAAGAAGCCCCCGGCTTCGGCATCGTCCTCATCACCGGCGGCGTGCTCACGACCGCCAACGCCTTGCTCGCCGCCGGACACGTCTGGGCTGCGCGCGCGCACCTGCGGATCGTCGATCTCTGGATGGAAAGCGAAGACAATCCCGCGGCCCAGTCCTTGATCTCGATGGACCGCGATCCCTCGCTGCCGCTGGTCTGGAAAGACGACTCGGGCCATTTGTATTGCGCCACCGACGCACCCTACAAGGCCGAGTTCGACGCAGCGGCGTCCTTGTCCGAGTTGGGCAAGTTTCAGGTGGCTTTGGACCGCTTCGAGGCGCTCCTGGCGCAGCACCCCAAAGAAGCCGCCTTGTGGAGGGCCGTGGCCATCGAGCGTGCATGCCTCGCCGACGACGCCGCAGCCGCCGAGGCCTTCCAGAAGCTCGCCGCCCTCGACGGTGTTCCGCTCGACGAAGCCGTCGAGTACGAATTGCACGCGATCGCCCTGCGGCTCAGCGCCGACGACCTGACTACAGACGCCGTCGACCTGCTAGGCGCGACGGTCGCCGTCAACGACTTCGACGCCCTCTTGCCCCGCCTGCTCTCGGACAAACGCCTGATTCGCCTGCGAGTCGATCTGTCGTCGCTTGCGCAGGAAGACCGTCCGCCGCCCCGCGATGCGTTTCGCCTGCTGGACCGCCCCGCGCTCGACGCGGCAGCCGTCGAAGCCGACGGCGGCGCGAGCGTTCGCCGCGAAGACGTCCCTTGCGTGCTGGGGGAATTGTTCCTCTTCGGTCGTGAGACCGACCGCGACGCCCGCATTGAAATGGAGGTCCGCCGCGACGAACTCGACAAGGCGCTCTCCATCCTCGCCGAAATTGGCGGTGACGCCCTCGGCGGAATAACCGACGAGCGCGTCCTCCAGCAAATCGGCCAGACTCAGCGAACGTTGATGTGGCGGTGGCATTGGCCGCCGGCGGTCGCGACAGATGCCTATGAACGCCTCAGCCGCGAGGAGTTCCGTTATCGCCTGCTCGAAAAGTGGCCGCAGATGACCGGCCGCGGCACGGAAGGAAAAACATACGGCGAAGCCGCCCGCGACGCGGATCCGCGGATGCGCCGCCTGGTTCTGGCGGCCATTCTCGACCTCGAGTCGAACCACCGTGAAACCGAAGACGCGTCCGTCTTCAACGAGCTTCGCACCAATCTCGGTCTGCCGGCGCTCAACGACCTCGAGCCGTTCCGCGTCGATCTCGACCACATCTCTCTGCTCCGCCTTTCAAGATTGCCGGCGCAGTTGATGCCCGACGAGCAACTGCTCATGGCCTTTAATCTCGCCGCATCGGTGCGTGCGGTCGCGGCGTTGTCGCGGCTCGGCGAAGCCATCGTCGAACGCTCGTCGATCGACGCCGATCGCAAGATACGCGTCCTGCTTAGCCTCGCCCGCGCCACATCCAGCATCACTCAGCTCTTCGACTGCCTTCGTCGGGGACGCGAGTTGGACGTTGCCCGCGGCAAATCCCCGGCCGTCTGGCTGCTCGAAGAGCTCGCCGCGAGTTTGAGCCGGCCCGACAAGGCCCGCCCAGTCGACGCCCTGATCGAACGGATCATGGCCCATCGCCAGGAGCCGGGCGTGGCCCAGCAATTGATGCGAATTCTCACGGCCTTCGGCGTCATCGACCCGCGGGCGATGTACGACATGCCATCGCGCGACGCGGGTATTTCCGTCGGCGGCGTCGAACTCAAGGCGCAAGCCCCCGCATTCTCCGGCGAAGCGGTCGGCGCCGGTGCGCCCGCCGAAGAAAAGAAATCGGGACTCTGGCTCCCCGGAATGGATTGACCCGCCCGCGTTCCGCTGCACCACGCCCAATCGATGAACGCCGTTTCCAGCGATCGTCTCTTCATGCAGCGGGCATTGCAGTTGGCGGGCCTCGGGCAAGGCGCCGTCGAGCCGAACCCGATGGTCGGCTGCGTCCTCGTTCGCGACGGACAAATCGTCGGCGAGGGCTATCACCAACAATACGGCGGGCCGCACGCCGAGGTCCACGCGCTCGCGGCGGCGGGCGAAGCGGCCCGCGGCGCCACCGCCTACGTCTCGCTCGAACCCTGCTGCCATTACGGCCAGACGCCGCCTTGCACCGAAGCCCTACGCGCCGCAGGCATCGCCCGCGTCGTCGCCGCGATGCGCGATCCCTTTCCGCTCGTCGACGGCCAAGGCATCAGCGACCTGAAGGCGGCCGGGATCGACGTCGAGTTCGGCCTTTGCGAGCAGGAAGCCCGCGATCTCAATGCTCCGTTCATCAAGCTCGTCACGCAGTCCTGTCCCTGGTTCATCGCCAAATGGGCCATGACCCTGGACGGCCGCGTCGCCACCCGTGCGGGCGACAGCAAGTGGATCTCAAGCGAAGCGAGCCGCGCGATCGTGCATCAACTTCGCGGCCGCGTCGACGCAATCATGATCGGCCGCGGCACGGCGATCGCCGACGATCCGCTCCTCACCGCCCGCCCGCCGGGCGCCCGCATACCGCTGCGGATCGTCGTCGATACGCACGCCCAGCTTCCGCTCGAAAGCCAACTCGTTCGCACGGCCAACGAATTCGACACGCTCGTCGCCGTTAGCATCGAAGCCGACCGCGCGAAGTGCCGCGCGCTCGCCGAGGCCGGCTGCGAAGTCTTTGCTCTCGCCGCCGGTACGCCCGCCGATCGCCTCTGGGAACTCGTCGAAGAACTCGCCGGCCGGCAAATAACGAACGTGCTCGTCGAAGGCGGACCGACGCTGCTGGGCAGCATGTTCGACGCGGGCCTCATCGACGAAGTTCACGCCTTCATCGCCCCGAAACTCGTCGGCGGCCTGTTCGCCAAACCGCCCATCGCCGGCGCGGGTCGAGCGCTTCTCGACGAAGCGGCGCGGCTGGGCAATGTCGAAGTTCAGCAGGTCGGCGAAGACGTCTACATCCGCGGCCGAACGATTCGCCCCGCTACTTCTTGACGCGCCGAGCCACGTACAGCGACTGCCCGCTCTCCGGCTTGCTCGAAAACTCTTTGGGCCGCGCGTCGCCCGGATTGGCAAAACACACGGTGAGCTTGTCGTCCTTGAATTCGTAGATCGCCAGGAGCGTATGGCCGCTCGACTCGCCCGTCTTGATCGTGCTGTCGAGCGTGTGCGGCGCTTGGCTCGGATCGAACTTGATCTCCAGCTCGATCATGGTTTGGTCGCCGTTCTTCCACGTGACGTGGTTGCGTTCGACGATCCGCCGCCAGTTCTTCAATTGGCCGGGATCGACCTCGTTGCCGTTAAGCGTGAACGATTCGATCGTCCACGTGCCTTGCATCGCGTCGCGCGCTTCTTTCTGCGGCTCGTCCGCGCGGACGAACGAAGCGAACAGCGCCAGCGCAACCGCAAGCAGTGCAGGTGCATGTACTCGCATGGCTCGACTCCTTAAACAGGAGGCCGGACGCCGACCGCCGGCGTCTCTTCACAATTATTGTGCCGGCTCCCATCGCGCGGCTACTGTGCAAGTTCGCTCGCCGCCGCAAGTCGCGCCGCCTCGCGGCAAACGCCAAAGCGTGCTATTCTCCGTTTCCCCGAATCCCGAATCCGCCCGAGTCCCCAGCCCCCAGTCCCCAGCCCCCGCCATGAAAATCGGCATCGTAGGCTACCAATCCTCCGGCAAGAGCACGTTTTTCGAGTGGCTCACGGGCGTCGCCGCCGACCCGGCGCTGGCGCACGCTTCGCAATCCGCCTCGACGCCGGTGCCCGACGACCGCGTCGAGCCGCTCTGCAAGATATATAGCCCCAAGAAGATCACGCTCGCCTCGCTGGAACTGGTCGACACGCCGGGCCTGTCGCGCACGCACGAAGGCAACGCCGCGCGCCTCGCCCACATCAAGGAGGCCGGCTGCCTCGTCCTGGTCGTCGCGGCGTTTGGCGGGAACGACGCCGCGGCCGACATCCGCCGCTTCGACGAAGACTTCTTGCTGGCCGACATGGAAGTCGTTTCCCGGCGGATCGAAAAGCTTCGCGAGCAGATCAAAAAGCCGCGGCCCAACCGCGATCAGGACATCGCGGAACTCGCCGCGCTCGAACCGCTGCTGGCCTCGCTCGAAGCGGGCAAGACCGTTCACGAATCGGGCCTCAACGAAGAGCAACTCAAGGCCACCCGCTCGTTTCAACTGCTCACGGAAAAGCCGCGGCTCGTCGTGGTCAATCTTGCGGACGACGACACGGACGCCGCCCGCTTCGAGAAGCTGTCGACCGACAAGTGCCGCGTCGTGGCCGTGCCCGTCGGCTTGCAGCGCGAGCTTTCCCGCATGGAGCCGGCCGAACGGGCCGAGTTCGAAGCCGAAATGAACCTGGTCGGTCTCGACCGGGCGGCGCTGCTGCGGCTCATCATGGACGTTTCCGGCCAGATGATCTACTTCACGGCCGGCGAAAAGGAAGTTCGCACGTGGATGCTCCGCCAAGGCGGCACGGCCCTCGAAGCGGCCGACAACATCCACAGCGACCTCGCCCGCGGCTTCATCCGGGCCGAAGTGATGACGGTCGACGACCTCGTCCGCCTGGGCAGCGAACGCGAAATCAAAGCCCACAATCTTCTACGGCAGGAACCGAAGGACTACGTCGTCCGCGACGGCGACATTCTGCACGTGCGGTTTAGCGTCTGATGATTGTCGAATCTCAGATCTCTCGCCTTCGGCATTTCCCGAAAAAACCGACGGCCGCCTTGCGCGGTAGGTCCCCGTCGCAGAGGCGGCCGTCGTCTGGGTGGCTCGAACTATCTTCTAAGCACAGCGCGTCGCCGAAGGTACTCGGCAAATCGCCTTGCGCCGGCAGAACTTATGTGAACAATTCTTTGATAACCTTCCCGCCGTTGGCGATTTTCATCGGCCGGCCGTTGCGGCTGGTGAACGTGGTTTCCAGCGAGATGCCGACACTGTGGCAGACCGAGGCCATGAGGTCTTCGGCCGAATACGGCTCGGAATCGACGTCGGTGCCGTCGGAGTTTGTCTTGCCGACGACGGCCCCGCGGGCGAAACCCGCGCCGCCGACGACGACGCTCCAGCTACGTGCCCAATGGTCGCGGCCGGCGCCGCCGTTGATTCGCGGGGTGCGGCCGAATTCGCCCATCCAGATGATCGCCGTGTCGTCGTACAAACCGCGTTCGACGAGATCGGTGACGAGGGCGCTCATGGCCTTGTCGAGTTCGGGCAGCTTCGTGCGGAGGGCGTTGAAGTTGCCGTTGTGCGTGTCCCACCCGCCGAGATCGACCTCGACGAACGGCACGCCCGTCTCGACCAGCCGCCGGGCCATTAAGCAGCCGCGGGCGAAACCGCTGTTGCCGTAGCGCTCGAGGACTTCCTTCGGTTCCTTGTTGACCTTGAATGCCTCCATTTGCTTGCTGGTCATCAGGGCTTCGGTCTTGCCGAGGATTTTGGCGTGTTCGGTGGCGGCCAGACCCCGGTTTTCCTTGATGAAGTTGCCTTCGATGAGCTTGAGCGTGGCCATCCGCTGTTCGAGCCGCGTTTGATCGATGCCCATTTGCAGGTTGCGGACTTCGCCGTTGCTGCCGACGACGAACGGGGCCCAGGCCATGCCGAGGAACCCGGGACCGACGCTGCCGCCGCCGACGGCGACGAACGGCGGGATTTCGAGCGTATTCTGACGCTGGGCGATCAGCTCGTGCGCCAGAACCGAGCCGTAGCTGGGGTGCTCGATGTTCGGGTTCGGGACGTAGCCCGTGTGCATGTAATACCGGCCGCGATTGTGATCAGCCTCGCGGGTGCTCATCGACCGGACGATCGACAAGTGCTTCATAATCTTGGCGGTTTCCGGCATGTGCTCGGAGATTTGGGTGCCGGAGATGTCGGTGCTGACGGGCTTGAACTCACCGCCGGTGGCGGCGCCGGGCTTCAAGTCCCAAATGTCGATCGTCGCGGGACCGCCGCCCATCCAGAGCAGGATCGCCGATTTGCCGCGGCGCTTGAGGTCGCCGGCTTGTTGGGCGAACGAATTGGTCAGCGCCATCGCGGGTCCCACGAGCGCGGCCGAACCGGCCAGGTGCCGCATGAAATGGCGGCGGGTCATGCCTGAGGGGGTCGCGTAAAAGCTCATATTCGTCTCCAGAGACCGGCGATGGTTCGTTAAGTGGATCGGTTGCAGGTTGTAGTTGTAGGTCAGGCACTCCCGTGCCTGACGATATTCACTGGAACCAGGACGACTTGGTTTCGGGCCGATTCCCGTCAGGCACAGGAGTGCCTGACCTACGGGATCAGTGGTTGAGGATGAATTGGTTGCTGTTGAGGACGGCCCACCAGATGTCTTGCAGGGCGGCGGCCGTGTCGTTGCCGCGGGCGGTAAATAGTTTGTTGGCGACGCCCAACTCGCTCGACGTCGGCCCTCGCGAGAGGGCGGCGAGGAACAGGTAATTGATCTTCGCACCGGCGGCCAAGTTGTCGTTGGCCGCGACCGTGTGCAGGAAACTACCCGGCTCGCAATTGACGGCCTTCTGGATCAAATCGCCGTTCATCATCATGAGCGCTTGCGGGATGGTTCCGTTGAATGTGGTCGTTTCTTCGCCCTCGTCGTTGCCGAACGCGATGACGAACTGCCGCATCCACTCGCGCATTTCTTTTTCGCGCTGTTCGTAGCTGCCGACGGCTTTTTGGGCGGCGGTGGCGACGAGGAGCGACTGATAAAGCTCTTCGGCCCGCATCTGGCGCAAGTAAAAGTGCGTGAATTGCGGCTTTTCGCCCAAGAGGGGATCGTCGGCCTTATTGCCCGCGACGCCGCGGCTCGACAGGCTGTACGGTTCGCTGAGCACGATCCAGCGAATGAGCGTTTTCACGTCGAAGCTGTTCTTGGCGAACTCCTTGCCGAGATAATCGAGCAGTTCCGGGTGCGAGGGCGCGTTGTGCGGACCGAGGTCGTCGACGGGCTTGGTAAACCCGTAGCCGAGGAAGTGCCCCCACATGCGATTGGCCATGACCTTCGGCATGTACTCGGACTGTACCACCAGGTCGGCGAGCTTCGTGCGGCGAATCGAGTCTTCGAGATAGCCGCTCTTGCTGATTTCGCTGCCGTCGACGAAGACGGGATAGGCGACCTTGACGAGGCCGTTGCGCAGCTCGTAGTAGATTTCGGCTTCTTCGGGATTCGGCGGATTGCCCTGGCCGGCGAAGTCCTCATTGATCAGCCGGACCGCGCGGATGTCGTCGGTGCCGGGAACGAAGGACCGCAGCGCCCGCGTCTGGCGGAAAAAGGCGTTGAGTTCCCAATAGCGGTTCTGCTTCCAGTCGTTGAACGGGTGGTTGTGGCATTGGGTGCACTGGATTTGCAGGCCGAGGAAGATTTGGGCCGTCTTGGCCGTGGCTTGGGCGCCTTCCTCTTCGAGCTTTCCGGCGAGGAAGTTGGTCGCGCCGTTGAAGTGCGCCGCGCCGGGGGCCGTGTCGCCCGTGGCGCCGATCAACTCGTGGACCATTTTGTCGTAGGTCTTGTTGCGGGCGATGGAATCACGCAGGTACTTCTGCATTCCGTCGCGATTCGTCAGCGTGTTTTCTTCCATCCCGCCGTTGCGGCCGATGAGGATGTTGGTCCAGATGGCCGTCCAGTTGCGGGTGTACTCCTCCTGATACTCGTCGGACAAGAGGCGGTTGACGAGGGTTAGCTTCTTGTTGGGCGAGCGGTCTTTCAGGTAGGCGTCGAGCTCGCCGACGCTGGGAATGCGGCCGATCACGTCGAGGTAGACGCGGCGGCACCATTCGCCTTCGGTCGCTTCTTTGGACGGCGTCAGGTTGTGGGCGGCCCAACCGGCGCGAATCTGCTCATTGATGAACGCGACCTGGGGGATGCCATAGTCGCTGCTTGCGGGTCCCGAGCGGCGGGATGGAGCAGCGGGAACGGAGCCGGCTTCGGCCTGGCTGGCGGCGCGCGGTTTGTCGTCTGCTGCCCAAGCGTTCGGGGCCCAGCGAATGGCCACCATTGAAGTCGCGAACAAGCCAAGGGCCGCGAGCGCCAAGGCTCGACAGGTAAACCGAATTCGGCGGCGAATCGTCAAACGAAGCGTCATTCCCAACCTCGCGTTGCCCAACCTCTCGTCGCCCAATGGCGCCGAGGGCGGGGCGTATTTGCGGCGCGGCGATTTCGCCCGGAGTCGTTCGGTGGCAATTCCCGAGCGGCCGGAGTGGGGGTCCGTTCACACCGTGCAGCGCCTAGACCGCGCACTTTTCTAAGCGAACCCATGCCGCGGGTGTACTCAGAAGGGCCGAAACCGGGAAAACAATCCCGAGTTTTTCCAAGATTTCCCGAAAAAACTCGAAATGAAACCGGCTGCGGCGGAGATTACCTGACGATCGGTTTGTATTAAAATAATACGCGCGTTCGATTTTGAAGCGCATTAAAATAAAGCAGGCGAGCTGAGAACCGCTCTCTGGCTTCGGTTCCCAACCCGCCTTGCTCTGGGTGTTCGGCCGAGGCCGTTCACCCCCGTTTCGCCTTGCTTCTCTGTTCGGGCCTTCTTCTCTGTGCTTCCGCTTGTCTCTTCCGTGAACCCCTTCGCTGCCGAAACTCGCGACAACGCTTCGCCACGAGTGCCTCGACTTTGTGGTCTCCCGTTGGGCAGCGTTTTCACCCGGCGGTCGATGTGTCGCTACACCGCCGACGGATGTCGCCTGCTACCGGCCTCTTCCGCATACCGGCCCCAGGCCGTTGGCCCCGTTCTCTGACTCCTCGTCCCCTCGTCTCTGTTCCGGCCCATTCTCTGTCGCGGAGCCTCTTTGCACCCTTCTCCGTTGCTGCCTCGCTCCTCTGTTCTTCCTTCTGACCGCTCTCCTCTCTGCAAACTGACGTTCGCCCCGTCAAATCCCGGCGTAACGAAGTGTTCCGGCCTCGTCCGACGGTGTTCCGATTTGCAGCGGGCAATCGTTGGCACGGCATTTAGCAAACGTCGTGCCAAAAAACGGTGCGGCTTAACGTGCCGCTCTACGTTATTCCCGTTGAGAGGTCCCTGCGGCGAGCGCATTGCCGGATGCGGCTAGCCGGAGAGCGCCCTCGCCGGCCGGCGGCGGCTTTCTATAATCTGCAAAGCCGATCCGCCATGTCGCAGCATCCCTCCTACGTCCGCGTCTTCCTCACGTTCGCCCGCAACAGCCTCGTGCGGGACATGACGTTCCAGAGCAACTTCATCATCGAGACCATCTCGTCCCTGTCGTGGATGCTGATGAATCTCGGGTTCTACCTGCTGATCTTCCGGTACACGGACGAGATCGGCCACGCGGCGGGCGCGCGGTGGGGGCAGTATCAGTTCTTCGTGTTCCTGGCGACGACGCTGTTCGTCAATAGCATCGTCCAGACGCTGTTCATGCCCAACTGCGAGGAGATCAGCGAACAGATTCGCACCGGGCGGCTGGACTTCGCACTGGTCAAGCCGATCGATACCCAGTTCCTCGTCTCGCTCAACCGCGTCGATTGGTCGTCGCTGGTGAACTTCGTGTTTGGGCTGGGGCTGCTCGGCTATTCGCTTTGGCGGCTGGCGAACGATCCGGTCGCGCCGCTCGTGCTCACGGCGTGGCAGGTGCTGCTGTATCCCGTCTACATCGCGTGCGGCGTGGCGATTCTCTACAGCTTGATGATCGCCCTCTCGGCGACGAGCATCTGGCTGGGCCGGAACCAGTCGCTGTACGATTTCTGGTTCTACATCACGAACTTCTCGCGCTACCCGATGGAGATTTACGGCGGCAACGTGCCGGGCAAGGTTCTCCGCGCGGCGTTCACGTTCGTCGTACCGGTGCTGGTCGTGGTGAACGTGCCGGCGCGGCTGTTGGCGTGGCCCTTGAGCGAACAAGGCTGGATGCTGGCGCTCGTCGGGCTGGTGGCGACGGCGGCGTCGCTGGCGCTGTCGCGGTGGGTATTCGTGCGGGCGCTTGCAAGCTATCGCAGCGCGAGCAGTTAGGGGCGACGAACATTCCGGTTCTGCGGTGCGTATTGGTCTTGTCGACGGGAGCCGCGTCGATGGGCGCGGCTCGTCGTCCGACGTTTCTTATCGCTCGTCTGCGATCGCACGGCGCGACGCATCACGCCACGGCCGGCATTCCAGGTTCACGCGGCGCAACCGCTATTCGCCCGGTCGGGTTTTGCGTCGCGCGCCGCTCTTAACGGCGAAATTGCCGCGCCATTTTTTTGACATCGCGGCACAAGGCCTTATACTAGCCTTGGCCGCAGAATGTGGACCCACCTGCGCGCGGCCGTCCCGCCGTTACCGTCCCGTTATCTGCTACATCCCCCCGAGAGTCACCGGTGATGCCGCGCACAGCGTCTAGGCTATGGTCGCTATTGGTCGTAGCGGTCGTGGCGATTGCTCCCGCGTTTGGACAGGCCTCCGCGCCGACAGCGGTCGAGTCTTCGGCCGCCCGCGTCCGCGTCGATGAACTGCTCCGCGAGGGGCGGAAGTTCGAGTCGGGCGAGCAGTGGGGCGAAGCGCTTTCGCACTACGAAGAGGCCCTCCGCGACTTTCCCAACGATCGCACGCTGATCGAGCGGCACGATCAGGCCCGCATCCACTTCGACGTCGGCCGCCGGTATCACGACGAAAGCTTCCGCCGCGCCGTCGGTTCCCTCACTCGTAGCGACGCGCTGGCCATTTATAACGACGTGCTGCTCAAGATCGAGTCGCACTACGTCCATTCGCCCAACTACGGCCAACTGGTCGAGCACGGCCGGGCAATGCTCGATACGGCCCTCGTCAAGCCGTCGTTTGCCGAGCAGAACCTGCGCGGCATCGACCGCGAACAGGTCGTCGCCTTCCGCGAGGAGGTGCGGCGGACGGTCGCGGCCCGCGGTGCGCGGAACCGCTTCGAAACCCGCGAGGTCGTGGCGGAAGTCGCCGATTTGGGCGCGAAACGGCTCGGACTGCCGACGTCCGCGACGATTCTCGAATTCACCTGCGGCGCCGCGGCATCGCTCGATCACTACTCGACGTATCTGACGGCCGATCAGCTTCGCGACGTGTTCTCGCAGATCGAGGGCAACTTCGTTGGGCTGGGCATCGAGATCAAGGCGGCCGACGACGCGCTGCTGCTCGTCCATGTAATCCCCGGCAGCCCCGCGGCGATCGCCGGGCTGCGGACCGGCGAGCGAATCGTCGCGGTGGATGGCCGCTCGGCCAAGGGCGTAACGACCGACGGCGCGGCGTCGCTCTTGCAGGGCGTCGAGGGAAGCATTTGCACGCTGAGCGTCGTTTCGGCGACCGGCGAAACCCGAGAACTTCGCGTCCGCCGGGCGAACGTCGACGTTCCCAGCATCGAGAATGCCAAGATGCTCGACGCGAAGACCGGCATGGCGTACATGAAGGTCGCCTCATTCCAAAAAACCACCGCCCGCGACCTCGACACGGCCCTGTGGCAACTGCACAACGCGGGCATGAGAAGCCTGGTGATCGACCTTCGCGGCAATCCTGGCGGCTTGCTTACGGCGGCCGTCGAGATTGCCGACCGCTTCGTTTCGTCGGGCACGATCGTTTCGACCCGCGGCCGCAGCCCGCAGGAAGACTTCAACTACACGGCCCACCGGGTCGGCACGTGGCAGGTTCCGCTGGTCGTGCTGGTCGACGGCGACAGCGCAAGCGCCAGCGAGATTTTCGCGGCCGCAATTCAAGACAACCGCCGCGGCACGATCGTCGGCCGCCGCAGTTACGGCAAAGGCTCGGTGCAAGGCATCTTCCCGCTGAACCTCGTGGGCATGGAAGACGGCGGCGGCGTGCGGCTCACGACAGCCAAGTTCTACGGTCCCAGCGGGCGACCGATCAGCGGCGCGGGCGTGACGCCCGACGTCGCCGTGCAGCGAACGGCGAAGCCGATCGCCGAGACCGGCGCGATCCCGGCGGACGGCGAGGACGCGGATTTGCTGGCGGCACAACAGGTGTTGCAGCGGCAAG
>QEVJ01000152.1 GCA_003576845.1 Planctomycetota bacterium | reverse complement strand
ATCGAGGGGGGCTGCAACGTGCAGTTCGCGCTCGATCCCGACTCGATGAACTACGCCGTCATCGAGGTCAACCCGCGCGTCAGCCGCTCCTCAGCGCTGGCGTCGAAGGCGACCGGCTACCCGATCGCCCGGATGGCGGCGAAGATCGCCATGGGCCGCCGCCTCGATGAGCTGCCCAACCCGGTCACGGGCAAGACAACCGCCGCGTTCGAACCGGGACGCGGCGCACCGCGCGTCCGCGGTCGTTCGAGCGGCTCGACCGCCGCGACCTGCTCGCCGCCAACCCGATCATCACCGAGTTTCTCGCGAGCAACGGCGCCTCGATCGAAGACGGCTACGGCGCATCGAGCGACTGGATCGAGATTTACAACGCCGGCGATGAAGCGGTCGACCTCGAAGGCTGGCATCTCACGGACAACGCGGCGAATCTCACGAAGTGGGAGTTTCCGGCCCGAATGCTGGCCGCCGGCGAATACTTGATCGCGTTTGCCTCTGGCCTCGACGTCGTCGACCCGGCGGGCAACCTTCACACCGATTTCCAGCTCTCGGCCGAAAGCGAGTACCTGGCCCTCGTCGAGCCGAACGGCGTCACCATCGCCAGCGAGTTCGCGCCCGCCTATCCGCCGCAGTTTCGCGATGTGTCCTACGGCCGCACGATGAACGCGGCGGCCACGACGCTCGTCGACAGCGGCGCGGAAGTGAGCGTTCTCATTCCATCGGACGGAAGTCTCGGCACGTCGTGGACGGCGCCCGGTTTCGTGCCCGACGGCGCGTGGATCACCGAAACCGCGCCCGGCGTCCCGGCGACGGCCGGCGTCGGATTCGAGACGACGCTCACAACGCCGGGCCTCGTCGCATCCTGGCCGCTCAACGACGACGTAGGCTCCACGACCGCGTTTGACGCAACCGGCAACGGGCACAACGGCGGAACCTTCGGCGGCGTGGCGTTCGGCGCGACCGGCGCAACGGCGAACACGGGCGGCGCCATTTCGCTCACGGGTAGCGGCGTCATCAACGTTCCGCACTCGCCAGACATCAACCCCACGTCGTTCACCGTCGCCCTCTGGGCGCGCGTTACCGGCGGCACGGGCTTCCGATCCGCGATCACCAGCCGCTACGACGGTCTCGTGTTCGGCGGCGGCAATCTCGACGGGTATATTCTCTACGCCGGCTCCGACAACCGCTGGCAGTTCTGGACCGGCGACGGCGAGAGCGCGGTCGACACGTGGGACACGCTGACGGGGCCAAACGTCGTCGTCAACGAATGGACGCACCTGGCGATTTCGTTCGACGTGGCCACGAACACGAAGCAACTCTACGTCAACGGCGCATTGGCGGCATCGTCGACGACGCAAGGGTATAAGCCGGTGACGAACTCGGCCCGCGCCCTGCACATCGGCGGCGGCGGCGACGATGGCAACAGCTTCCGCTTCGTCGGCAATATCGATGACGTGGGCCTGTTCGACCGGGCGCTCGACTCGGCCGCGATTCAGCAAATCATGGCCAGCGGCGTGCCCGAAGGCGGCGTCGACGTCATTTCGCCGGAGGTGCATACGAACGTTGCGGCCGAAATGCTGGGTGTGAATGCGTCGGCTTTCGTCCGCGTGCCGTTCGACGCGGCCGCGCCGGGCGATTTCGATCGGCTACTGCTGCGGATGAAGTACGACGACGGTTTCGTGGCCTATCTCAATGGTCACGAGATCGCCCGCCGCAACGCGCCGACTTCGCCGACGTGGGACTCCGCGGCAATCGCATCGCGCAGCGACGACGAAGCGATCGAGTTCGAGGACATCAACGTTACGTCCGCCCTGCCGTTTCTGCTGCCGGGCGCGAACGTGCTCGCCGTTCACGGGCTGAACTTTTCGGCGTCGGACGGCGACTTTCTCATCTCGCCGGAGTTGATCGCCCAAGCCACGACCATCGACGCCGGCGACGTAGGCTACTTCACGACTCCCACTCCCGCGGGTCCGAACGCGGCGTCGACCTCCGCCGTGCCGCCGACGATTGCCGAAGTCGCTCATTCTCCGAACGTGCCGACGACGTCAGAGCCGCTTGTCGTCACCGCTCGCATCGGGCAAACGACGCAGGCCGTCGCCGGCGCGACGCTCGTCTATCGCGTGATGTACGGCGCGGAAGCGAGCGTCGCGATGACCGACGACGGGCTCTTAAGCGACGCGATCGCGGGCGACGGAATCTACACCGGCGCGATTCCCGCGGGTGTCGCCGCGGCGGGACAGATGCTCCGCTATTACGTTCGCGCCCAAGATATCGCGGGCGCGGTCGAACGCGCGCCCCGCGTCGACGATTTGTCGGGCACAGATCAATCGGAGGAGTATTTCGGCACTGTGATCGCCAACCCGGGGCTTACATCGCAACTGCCGATCTTCCAATGGTTCACGACGAACGTCGCGTCGTCGCATACGCGGACGGGCGCGCGGGCATCGGTCTTCTACAACGGCGAGTTTTACGACAACATCTTCGTCCGCCAGCGCGGCCAAGCGACCAACTCGTCGATTTCGCAGAAGTTCGACTTCAACGACGACCATCTGTTCTCCGTCAACGACTCGGCGGGCCGCGTCGAGGAAATCAACGTCAACGCCCAAGGTACCGATCCGACGTATCTGCGGCAGACGCTGGCCTTCGAAGCGTGGCGCGACGTCGGCGTGCCGTCGAGCGAATCGTTTCTCATGCGGATGCAGGTCAACGGCGCGTTCGACCGAGTGGGCATTTACGTCGAACAGGTCGACGATCTGTTTCTCGACCGTTACGGTCTCGATCCCGAGGGGGCGCTCTACAAATTCGTGCAGCGCACCAACCTCAATCCGGTATTCAGCGACACGACGACCGGTATCGAAAAGAAAACCCGCCTCGACGAAGATTTCTCCGACATTCAGGCGGTCGTTACCGGGCTCAATCTGCCGACGCCCGAACAGCGCCGCAACTTCCTGTTCGACAACTTCGATGTGCCCGATCTCGTGAACTACCTTGCCGTCCGCGCGATCATTCAGGACGCCGACGACATCCGCAAGAACTTCTACCTTTACCGCGACACGAACGGCGACGGCGAGTGGTCGGTCTATCCTTGGGACAACGATTTCACATTCGGCATCCGCGGCGACGGCGGTCCGAACCTCGACCATCCGTTCTTCGGCGAGCAGGAGCACCCCAAGCTCAACGCCAACCAGTGGAACGTGCTCCTCGACGTCGTGTTCGATTTGCCGGAAACGCGCGACATGTACTTGCGTCGTCTGCGCACGCTGATGGACGAACGGCTCAAACCGACGGGCACGCCGGCAGATGAGCTGGTCTACGAAAAGCGGCTCACCGAGCTTTATGCCCAGGCCGCGGCCGATCTCGCGCTGCACGGCGTCACGCAATCCACGGTCAACGGTATTTTGCCGTTCTTCGCCGAGCAGCGAAACGACTTTTACGGCACCCATAGCATCGACAACGCGGGCGGCGGCGGAATCGTCGGAACGCTCGTCCCGGAATTCATTTCGCAAAATGTCAAGTGGTTCGTGCCCTCGAACAACGCGCTCGGCACGACGTGGACGGCGCCGAGCTACAACGATACCGCCTGGAAACCGGGGCAAACGGGCATCGGCTACGAAACGACGGCGGCCGACTACGTTAGCATCCTTCGCACCAGCGTCGATCCCAAACGCGGCAACGATCAAGGCCCGCTCGTAACCTGTTCGAGTTGCACGTCGACGTTCGCGCGAATCCCCTTTACGATCCCGGACCAGGCGACGCTCGACCAGATCGCGGCGAACGGGCTGACGCTGCGGATGAAATACGACGACGGCTTCGTGGCTTTTATCAATGGCACGGAAGTCCGCCGCCAAAACGTGCCGGGCACGACCGGCACGCTCGTCGGCTTCGACGCGCTGGGCACGAACCACGACGACGCGGCGGCCGTCGTATTCGAGAACTTCAACATCTCGGCGTTCGTCAATCAACTCATAATCGGCACGAATGTGCTCGCGATTCAGGGCGTCAACCAAACTGCCAACAGCAGCGACATGCTGATCCTGCCGGAGTTGGTTATCGGCTCGCCCGCGGTCGGCGACGTGGCCGGCATTCCCCACGCGCAAGTCGCTCATCCGGCGATTCAGTTCGGCGGGATCGAATACGCTCCCGCCAGCGCCGATCAGGACGAAGAGTACATTGAGCTGGTCAATCCGACCGCCGACGCGGTCGATCTTTCGGCTTGGCGGCTTGCTGGCGGCGTCGAGTTCACGTTCGAGCTGGGAACCGTCCTCCGCGGCGGCGGCGTGCTCTACGTCTCGCCCAAGGTGCAGACGTTCCGCGCCCGAACGGCGGGTCCGCGCGGCGGTCAGGGTCTGCTGGTCGTCGGCAACTACAGCGGCCACATCTCGAGCTTTGGGGAAACCATCGAACTCGTCGCGCCCGACGGCGCGGTGATCGCCAGCGTAACCACGCCCAGCACTCCTTCGCCACAGCAGCAATTCCTGCGAATTACCGAGTTGATGTACCACCCAGCCGATCCTTCGCCGGCGGAGCAAGCGGCCGGATTCGACGACGGCGACTTGTTCGAGTTCATCGAGCTGCGCAATGTTGGATCGGAGCCGCTGAGCCTTTCGGGAGTGAACTTCAGCCGCGGCGTGCTATTTACGTTTTCGGTGGGTGCGTCGCTGCCGGCCGGCGGATATGGCGTGCTCGTTTCGAATGCCGCCGCGTTCGCCGCCCGCTATGGAAGCGAAGTCAATGTTCTCGGCCAGTATGCCGGCAATCTTTCCAACGGCGGCGAAGCGATCAAGTTCGACGACGTCGACGGCGGCACGATTCTCGACTTCGCCTACGACGATATCGGCGTCGACTGGCATCCCGCGACCGACGGCGGCGGCTATTCGCTGGTCATCCGCAACGACCTGGGGAGCATCGACGACTGGTCGCTCGGCACGGCTTGGAGGGCGAGCGGATCGATTGGCGGTTCTCCCGGCAGCTCGGATCGAGTCGCCGGCGACGTCGACGGCAATCTTCGCGTCGATCTCATCGACCTGGCCATCCTGCAACGCTCGATAGGCACGCTGAGCGGCGCTACCCGCGACGAAGGCGATCTCGACGGCGATGGCGCGGTAACGGGGGCGGACGCGGCGATTCTGGCCCTGAATTTTGGACGATCTTCCGCAGCTCCCGGGGCGCCCCTGGCCGTGCGGGCATCCGCGTTCGCTGCGTCGGATAGCGCTCGCCCGACCGTGGCCCGAGCGATCAACGCGCGCGCGCAGCGCGCGAAGTCAGCGCTCGGCGTCTCGGCGAGACGTTCCGATGCGCCGCACTTGTCCACAGGGCTAGTCGACCGCGCGGTACTGGATGCCGCAGCGCTCGGCGAAGCGGCAAGCCTTCAAGCCCGCCGAACAACCGGTCAACCGCGATCGCGAACAGGCCGGTAGAAGTGTCGGCCGCAATCCCGCGGTCGAATTCACAAGTACCCCCGGCAGGAATCGAACCTGCGACAACTGGTTTAGGAAAGAAGCCGGGCCGAACCTCCAAAACCCTTGTTTTCTCGCTCGTTTCGCCGATTCTACCCCCTAAGACTTGCGATTGCAAGCCGTCGCGTTTATGCCCGGGAAATCGCAGCTTTTCGCGGTAGCGGGTTTTCCAAAACGGTAGATACCGTTTTGCGCTTTCGGTCGGTTCGCGGCTCGAAGCGCCGGGCGATCCGCCGCCGCGTTCGATGAAGGGACGGCGGCCCATGCGAGCGGCAATCGTTTCGATTCTGGCGGCCCTCACGCCCGCGGAGTCGCACGCGGCGACGGTTGTGGTCGAACCGGACCAGTTTCCGTGGCAGGTGATTACAGAGGCATTCCCAGGTGTCACGCTTAACGCGATCGGGCCGGGAGTGTTCACGCCCGACCATGTTGCCGATGCGCAGTCGGTTCGATGGGATGCCGGCTACGCTCCCGCGTCGACCGGCGATTTTGTTTTCTTCGTGGGGACCGACGGCGGATCGACTTCCGAAAGCAATCGCTATTTGCGGGCGACGTTCGACGAACCGGTCGGCTTCGTCTCCATCGACGTGATTGGGGCCGGCGGCGAGCCATCCGGCGGCGTGTTGCGCGCGTTCAACACGGCGGGCGAACAAGTCGCCGCATACTTTACCGCGCCTGCCCCAAGAGGCGCGATAGAAACCGCAATCGTTACTCGCGAGCCACGGGATATCGCCTACGTGACGGCCGGCGGGCTTTCGGGGCAACAAATCGTGCTGGACAATCTCCAATTCGCAACGGTCCCCGAGCCGTCGGCGCTCGTGCTGGCGGCCGTCGGCGGGCTTTGTCTTGTCGGGAGGAATCGCCGCGCAAAGCGCGGGTCAGTACCCTTCCGTGCCCTCAAACCTTGATTTTTGCCATAGAGGGGGATAGGCTGGGGTGAATGATCGCTTGCCCCCACTGTAGCACGAGCCTAGAAAACTCTCCGGAACTGGCCGGACAAACGGTTGCGTGCCCCTCGTGCAACGGGCATTTCCAAATGCCGCCAGCCGCGCCGCCACAGGCCATGCCGTTCGCGTTTGCGACGGCTCCACAAGCAGCCCCGCAGCCGTACCGTCAAGAGAACCGAGCGCCGGGCATCGCTGCGGTGATGAGCTTTGTGATTCCGGGGGCCGGGCAGATTTTCAACGGCCAGATTGGCAAAGGCATAATGATGTGCTGCCTCTTTGCCGTCGGGGTTTTCTTTTCGTTTTTCTTGATCGGGATTCCGCTTATGCTCGGCATTTGGGCATGGGCGATTTATGACGCCTATTCCGTGGCCGAGAACCCGCCAAGAAAGCGCCGTCGCTATTAGCGTTTCGGCGCTTGTCTGCCTCGCATGGTGGTTCTACGTCAAGGATTGAAACCGCGCCGCACGTCGCCGCGCATGATCCAAAACACGGTTCCGATTTGGAAACCGCTATTTGCATCGCCGAGAGCCGGTGAGGCTGTCCCCCGCGGCGCGAAAACCGGGGGTAAAATGTTACGTTTTGCGAATGGATTGCGCGCTCGCCGAACGTCATCGCCCACCGACCGCGGCGCGAAAAACCGGGGTCGTTTTGTGAAGTTTTGCGAATCGTTTGTGCGCGCAGTGAATGCCCGCGGATCGGGCGAAATGGTCAATTCGCCGACGGCCGCAGTCCGCAGCATCGTTTGAATTTCCTACCCGAGCCGCACGGGCAGGGATCGTTTCGCCCGACGTGGACCTTCGACCATGCGACGATGAACGGGACCGGCCCGACCGGCTCGCCGCAATGCTCGCAAATGATCCGCCCGCAACATTTGCAGCGCCGCGGTTTCTTGCCGCCGAGATTCACGTCGACCATTGTTCGATTTCCTTTCGTCGCTTGGGAAACGATCGGCCGCGCACCGTGCGCCGCCGTTGAAATGCTCATGCTGGCGGAGCCGTGGGCGGCGTCGATTCGTCGACGGGCCACCATCCGCCGCGCTGGCCGATCATTTGCACGCGCTCTTTTTCGCGGAGAGAGACGAGAACGCGGCGGACCCATCGCCGGTCTTTGCCCAGCGCCGCGGCGATGTCGGCAGAGTTAAGGGGCGAAATCGCTACTGGCGCACTCGGCGATGGATTGGGGGCGCAAGGGGCGAAGTCGCTAAGGTATTCATTAGCGGTATCGCCCTTTGCGCCCGCGGCGGCATCGGGCGTCAGGCGTTCGTCCGCAAGGCGACGAACGACGGCCAAGACGTCGGCCTCTGTCGGCGTCAGAACCGGCAGTTCCCAAAGCGGAAAGCCAAGCGGCTCAGCAGACACCACGACGGCCGGAATTCCGCCTTCACAATTCGAGCGCGCACGGCCGACGGCTTGAATCAACTCAGCATGAACGATCGCGCGATGCGCGGTGTACCATTCGTGGTCGCGGTAGGCTCGCGTCTTGATGGTGATTCGACGGCCGGCTTCGTCGCGTCCTGACCACCAATCGCGAACCCATTCGCGGTCGCGGCACGCCGCGGCAAGTTTTCCCCATTGAACGAGTCGCGCCCGCAAGGTCTCGGGCGGTACCCGCGGTGTGCCGATGCAAACGAGCAGGTCGCACTCGTGCTGCCAGTCATTCGAGCCGCGGCTTTCGCCGGACCGGAAATAATCGACCTTCGCGATTCGAGCCGTCGCATCGCGAGCCGCGAATTGCTCGATTGCTTCCTTGTGGCACTTGTGACAAATGACGCCGACGCGCCGACGGTCGGGAAAGCGATCAAGAATCGCCGACAGAATCCGCGAGACGGTTTCTGCGTTCGTTCGCTTCGTCACGTCGCACGAGACTTGCAGCACGCGATGCAGTCGGTCCAGCCGGCCGTCAGGCGTCGCGTCGATGACCTCACGACCCGTGAGGATCCCAATTTCGTCCGCATTCGCGGTTGCGTCAGAAATCCAGACAGTGGCATTCGCGGGCAGGTCCGTCTTGCGAATGGCGACAATCTCGCGGTGGACGGTTTCTTCGCCATTCCGCCGCTTGACGGTATCGACGAAAACCGCCAAGTCCGTCGCGCGGCCGGCGGCAAGGTCAAGGCAAAGCCGCATCGCGTCGCCATGCGGCCGAATTTGCTCGCGTTTGATCGTGTCGTACAGCAAGCCGTCGACGCCGGGCAGCTTACTCACGGGCTGGGGTAGCTCGATCGCCGCGTTTTGCGCTGCGTCGGTCAATTGCTCGCGCAACTGCCGTGCAACGCGAGCCAGCTTTTCGCAGAACCATTGCAGGGTCGGTCTGTCAGACGTGATTCGTTCGCCTTCGCCGACGGTGAGCGTGCCGATTGTGTCGGCGACACGATGGCGTGTTGCATCGGCAAGCGCAGCGACTTCGCTCAACGCCCCAACGTGCGATTCGCCCAGGCGGTACGACGGCCGCAGCATTTCCGTCAAATCTTCGTGAATCGAAATGAACTGGCGGCCATCGGCGATTTGCTCGAAACTCAACTCCGCCCGCTTGTGGCACGCAAGGCGATGGTCTGCCGTTTCGACGGCCTTCATCGTCGCCTGATAGTCGCAGTCGGCTTTGTGCGGGCACTTGGGGCAAATGGTCGACGACGGCGACAACCCGACCTTCATTACCGTTTCTGCTTCGTCGTAGCGTTGGCAGCTTTCGCCGTCGAGCGGAATGTATCTCACCGCGTCCAGGCCGGCGGCGAGCATGTCCTTTTCCGCGGCCTTCGTGTTTTTGTGCGACGGGAGAATCGTGAGGCTCGTCTTAACCCGGCGCAGCGCCGCATGGTCCGCCGTCGATTTGCCTGCGCCCGTTGGCGAGCGGTCCAGGTAGACGCCGGGCTTGCCGATCGAATTGACGCGAGCCCGCGCCATATCGCCGCGGTAATCGGCGAGCGACCGCGGCGCGGCGGGCCGCTTCATTTGCTCGGCGATCAAGTCGCGGAACGCCGTACCGCCGCGGGCGACGATGAAATCATCCGCGCCCATTTTGCCCGGCCGTCCGTCGGCGCTCGGCGGTCCAGGCGGCAATTCGATTAACGTCACGATTGCGCCGAGCGATTCGAAGATTCGGGCAAGCTCGGCTTGCGCGTGATTGACTTGCGGATTCCGACGGGGATCGAAGTCGAAAACAATGCGGACTTTGCGGCCGCGCCACGGAATCGCGGCCAGGCACGCAATCAACTCGCGATCGC
Source organism: Planctomycetota bacterium (assembly GCA_003576845.1). Classification (GTDB taxonomy): domain Bacteria; phylum Planctomycetota; class Planctomycetia; order Pirellulales; family PLA5; genus PLA5. Next base: position 4,589 of record QEVJ01000152.1, on the reverse strand, counting down.
CAGCGCTTTCTTTTCGCCTTCGACGATGATGAGTGGCCCCGCAGGATTGAGAATCAAGACAATTGCGCGAGGCGGATAATACGCACGGAGCGGCGTTTCGCTCGGTTGCAGGTACTTCGCCGCTTTGCCTTTGGAGTCGACGGGCGGGCGATCCGGTTTGACGCGAGCGAAATCAGTCGGCTCGCCATCCAGGCCGAAAAATGGAATTACCAGCGCGGGGGCGAGCGACTCGTCGACTCGCTTTCGATTCAGCAACCGCGCGACTTCTCGCGGATCGGTTTCCGAATAGAACCGCGCGGCCGCGATGGTCGCGTCGCTCAGCCCCGAGCCGCGCAAATCGTCCAGGTGTTGCGGTAGCAGCAACCGTTTCGCCATGCTCAGGAATCCCCTTCCGTCGCGCGGCGTTTCTCCGGTTTCTTGCGATACTCCGGCGCGGCGCCGGGCTTGATTTCATGCGCGGTGTAGCCGGGGTCTTTGCGTCGGAACGGCGCGAAGAAATAGCCCGTCGCGTGAGTCGGAGCGAAGCGATAACAGCGTCCGCCACTGCGGTAATCGGGCCGACGGCTCTTGCGGTCGGTTTGCCAGCCGTGGCGATGAAAGCGGCGGCAGTACGGGCACCATACGGCGATGATGACGCCGAGCCGTTGCCAGCCGGGCCGTTCGGGCACGTCCCACCATCGGCCGCGCAGCAACACGCCGCGAAGTAGCGGAACGTTTGCGTCGGCGATCCAGGGCGGCGGTTCGCGGCCGTTGAATGTGTTGCCCGCGGACGATTGGCTTGCGGCGTCCGGGTGGATAGAATGCGAGGGTTCCACGGGTTGCATCCGTGCGAATAAAACCACGCAAACGCCGGCTCGCCGCAGCCGGCGTTTTGCTTTTTGGTGGCGACGAACGCGGCGACCGTCACAAGAGACTACGCGCCGCTTCTCGCAAGCTCGGCTTCCGCTTGCTCGATTTGCCGCTGCCGTTGGCGAGGTGTGCGAGCGCTCGTTGGTTCGCCCGTCGACGCTGCCGTCAGGCGATCTGCGAAGCGCTGTAGCGCCTCGCGGCTGGTGTAACGTTTTCCACCGACCACAAGAGTTTCGAGTCGGTGTCCTTTCACACCACGTTGAAACCATCGCCAAAGCGTCGAAACGTGCGGGCGACTCGGCAGTAGCTTTGCAGCATCGGCGAGTAGAATCGGCTCCTCAACGGTCGAGTCGATTGCCATAGATAGATGCTCCCAAGTGAAACGAAACACGGTCCGCCGCTGTTGGCGGCGTTCGGGAGCAATAGGGCAAAAAGAGAGCGGACCAGCAAATTAAGTGTCCGCTGATTGTCCGCTGTCCGCACTATTCGAGAAGGTGCGGGAACCGTCGAATCTGGCGAAGAAGGCTTTGGGCTTTTTTCTCGTCGCCGTCCGTAAAATCTCGGGCAATATCGTTCCTTGTTCCGCCTTTCGGCAGTTCGCGCTTGATTCTCTTTGCTAGTTTCAGCACGTCCGAATTTTCGGGCACGAATTGGCGGATTTTTTTCCTGTTGTCCGTTTTGCTGTCCGCCCCGTCCTCTGTTCCGCCGCATTGCGCCCAGTTCTCAATGCGCAGAATTATTGGTAAGACGCCCAGAAGGTTTGCCACGTTTTGGGCATCGGACGCTATCCGTGTTGCAAGTGCCGCTCCGCCACAATCCGCAAGGTGTCGCGTCGCGATAATCGCGAGGTTCTGTGCGGCCGAAATCCAGGGATTGCGGCCAAGATGCAACAGATACGAATTCGGCGAGTCGCCGGCTTCGTGCGACTCGATTGCATCTCGCGCCTGCTTGCACCATTGTTGAAGCTCAGCGGGTGTTAACGGCTCCGCAGCGAGTGCATGAGCAGCCGGATCGCCGATGCCGCCGTCTTGTCCGAACGCAAGATCGTCCGCGGTGGCGGGTTCGGCGAACGCATCTTGCACCGCCCTAAGCTCGTCGCGCGTAGGCTTGCGGTCTATAGCAGCCTGCGCGTCTTTCAGCAGGTCGGTCAATTGCGACCATCCTTTCCGAGAATCGGGCCGGCCAACCGTCGCGGCGGGGATGGTAGCCGCGGCGACGATCGACCGATTCGAGCCGCGCCGCCCGTCGGCAAGCGCGGCAACCCGAAGGCGATAGCATAGCGGCCGGCGCTCGCGGCGTGCAACCGGCCGCGGTGAGGCGTCAACCTACCTCCCGCATGATCGCCGCGGCCTTCGTCAAGTCGCGTTCGGCGTAGATTTGCGTGACGTTCGCTTGGGCGTGCCCGAGAACCGTAGCCGCGGCTTCCAACCCATACCGCGAGCGGATTTCCGTCGCCGCACTGTGGCGCAATCGGTTCGGCATCCCGACGTCGACCTTTGCGGCCGTGCACGCGCGGGCGATCGCGCGGCCGTAGGACCGAAACGTGTAGCAGTCGCCCGGCGCACGCCGCGGCTTTCGCTTGCGGCGGCGGCGCGACTGGCTCGGCGTCATCGGCGTTTGCCGGGCTTCCCGGCGCTCGGCGCGTTTCGTTTCGACGGCTTCGCGCGGCGAAAAGCAAAAGGCATCGGCGGCGCGGAGCAAGTAGGGCGCAAGAATCGCTTGGGCCTTCGGGCCGATGAAGATGATCCGCTCGCGGCCGTGGTGTTCGGTCTTGTGCGACGCCGGCCGGTAGGCCCACACGTCGCCGGAACGGTCCACGTCGCAGGGACGGAGAATGCAGATTTCGCCGGGCCGCGCGCCGGTCAACCGTTGCAGGCGGACCATATCGGCGACGATGGGCGGCATGCGCGGCAGCGTCGCGTCGACGATCGACTCGGCGACGGGCATGATCGGTTTCGGCTCGCGGGCTTCCGTCCGGCCGCGACGCAATCCGGGGACCGTGGCGAGCGCTTGGAAAACCGACGCGGGCACAAGCTCTTGCGACACGCCCCACTTGAAAACCCGCCGGATCGTTTCGACAAGGTGATTGACGTAGGACCGGGCCTTGCCATCGGCGACAAGCCGGCCTTGGATCGCTTGAAGCGCCAGGGGACCGAATGCAGCAGCTTCGGTGCGGCCGTATAGGGTGCGGAGAGTTTTCAGCGCGATTTTCACGCGGTCCAGCGATCCCGTCGGCTCGCCGTCTTTGCGATAGTAGCCCTTGGCGAATCGCAGGTAGGCCGCGGCAAGCTCGGCGACCGTGGTCCCGATGACGTTCGACTCGGCGGGCAGCACGCGGCCGGCGGCGAGCCATTCGCCAATCAGGCGTTCGTATTCGCGCTTGGCGGGCCTTGATCCCCAGGGGCCAAGGTAAAGATCGCGGCCCGAAAGCGTGACGACGGCTTGGCCGGAAGCCTTGTGGCGACGGAGCGACGGCAGAGAGCGCGTGAGTTTCGGCATGGTGCGGACCTCCAAAGACCGGGCCAAAACGGTAAATACCGTTTTGCGCTATGGGTTTTGGCCGCACTGCCGACCGTCGGCAGGTAACGTAAGTCGTTGTTTCGGCTTGGCTTAAACACAGTACCCCCGGCAGGAATCGAACCTGCGACAACTGGTTTAGGAAACCAGTGCTCTATCCCCTGAGCTACGGGGGCGAAGGCCGTTTTTATCGGATTTTATTGCGTATTGTGTCCCTTCGTTGCCGTGACTTGACACCATAAAGACACCCGATTTGACCCCAGTGTCAAGTTTTGCTACCATAATCGCAGGGAAACGGCGGTGTAGACGCCGCTCCCTGCCTACCACAACCCGTACCGGGAGTACGAAGCTATGGCAACGATCAAGTCTAAGCAACTGGAATCGCTGAGCAAGAGGGACGAGGAAAGGTATTGGTCGAACGTCGAACGCGATCGCCGCGGATGCTGGAATTGGACCGGCTCGAAAAACAGCAAAGGCTACGGTCGATTCTTCGCGAATGGCCAGCATCATTCGGCTCATCGCCTTGCGTGGCTGCTTGCGGGCCGCGGCATTCAATCGGACCTGTTGATTTGCCACACATGCGACAACCGGCTGTGCGTCAATCCTGACCACCTGATGATGGGCGACGCGGCAACGAACAACCGCGACGCCATGCTCAAGCGCAATCTGAGTGGCAAGCACGCTCGCGCGAAGAAGCCACACAAAGACTTTCCTTTGTTCCCACATGCGACGCGACGCTGGGCCAAAAAGGTTCGGGGGCGGCTCGTCTATTTTGGCCGCACCGTCGACGATCCGACCGGAGAAGCCGCACTCGCCAAGTGGCTCGACCAAAAAGACGACCTACTGGCCGGGCGGACCCCGCGGGCTGGCCGCGACGGGTTGACGGTTCGCGATCTCGTCAATCGGTTTCTGACGGCTAAGCAGCAGCAGCGGGACGCCGGGGAATTGTCCGCAACCATGTTCGCCGACTACCACGCCACGTGCGGCGAGATTACGGAGGCATTCGGACTCACGCGGCTTGTGGACGATCTCGCGGCCGACGATTTCGAGGCCTTGCGGGCGACGCTCGGGAAGCGGCTCGGGCCGGTGGCGCTCGGCAACCGCATCCAGCGGATAAGGACGGTTTTCAAGTACGGCTATGAGGCAGGGCTGATCGACAAGCCCGTGAGATATGGGCCTCAATTCAAGAAGCCGAATCGCCGCGTGGTTCGTGTGGCAAAACA
>QEVJ01000151.1 GCA_003576845.1 Planctomycetota bacterium | reverse complement strand
CGTGACGAGCATGAGACTTACCTCCAACACAAAAAAGGACCCGCCCACGAATTATTCGCAGGCGGGCACGGTCTGGGAAGTTATTTAATCCTCGGTCCTAACACAGCACGGTTCCCGTGACCCATGGAGCAAACCGGGCCCAACCGCCCAACGTAAACTCTCCGCGAAACGACGACAGCAGCGATTGCCAACACGACCACAGTCCCTTAGCATCGTCCATGACGCTCTCCTTTCGCGTATCAAGCAGGTCAAAGCAACCGCAATGATGTCCCGAAAGGGGCGTCCTCTCAAACGCCAAAAGGTGCTAGAAACCACTGACTAAATGCAAAATGCAAAATGAAGAATGCCGGACTCGCGTTCGAGCGATCGCTCGATCTTCATTTTTCATTCTTCATTTTGCATTTCCCCGTTCACGTTAGCGACTCGCCGAGGCCTTCGAGGCCGAGTTCTTCGATGGGGCGGGAGAGGAGATCGTCTTCGCGGCGTTGGGGTTGTTTTTGTTCGGCGATTTCGACTTTGCGGACGACGATCCGGTTGCCGCGAACTTCGATCACCTTGACGGCCTCGCCAGCGTCGATTGCCATGCCTTCGCTGACCGCGTTGACCGTGCGCCCCTCGACGACGACCGCGCCGCTGGGGAGCATCATGCTCTTGGCGTATCCGACTTTGCCGACGAGTTTTTTGAGTTCGTTTTCGGGCAAGATTTCGTCTTCGCGGGGGAGTTCGGGGGCGATGCGGCGGCCGATCGACGAATTGGGCCACCATTTCACGATCAGAAAGAGACCGCCGATGATGGCGGCGACTTCGGCGACGGCAAACGTCATGCCGAGGGAGCGGTCTTCGTGCATCAATGCGGCGATGACGGAGCCGACGATCGCGGCAGCGGCGACGACGGCGAGAATCCCGCCCGAGGGCACGAACAGTTCGAGGACGATGACCGCCAGCCCGACGGCCAACAGAATGACGGCGATCATAAGAGGGCTAATCATTGACCCGATCCGCTACGAAACCGCGGCGACTTTCGAATTATGCGAGAAACTGCGGCACGGTCGTGCGCAGGCCAATGGCGGGTGCTGTGGCGCGTTCCGCAGCCTGAGCATGGCCACTACCCACTATATTGGAGCATTCGCCCGGCGAAAGGCAAGTCCGGGCCGGGACGTGCCGAATCAGGCTTTGGCAGTTGCTAACGGCAAGGGGCTGTGTCCCAGGGCGAATGCGTCGGCGATTACCTTTTCCAGCGGCGGGTCCTCGACGCTTACGTCTTCGAGGGCATGATCGGCGAGCACCTGGGCCAACACCCGCGCCACGGCCGACCGCGGCACGCGGAGCTTTACTTTTGGCGGCATGCGCTCCAGTTCTTCGCCGTACCGCGACAGGTCGGCTGGCATCTGATCGTCGGCGAACAGGAGGGTTACGATTTTGTCGCTGCTGAATCGGTCAATGATTCCGGAGAGCGAACCATCGTAAATGATCTCGCCGTGCGAGATGATGACGACGCGGCGGCAGAGGGCGGCCACGTCTTTCATGTAGTGGCTGGTGAGGAGAATCGTGATCTTACGGAGTTGCTGATAATGCTTCAAGAACGATTGCACGTTGTGCTGGGCAACGACGTCGAGGCCGATGGTGGGCTCGTCGAGAAACAGCACCTCCGGCGAGTGCAAGAGGGCCGCAATCAGTTCCATCTTCATCCGTTCGCCGAGCGACAGCTCGCGCACGGGCTGCCCGAGCAACCGGCGGACGTCGAGCAGGCCGGTCAGTTCGTCGCGCGTCCGCTCGAAGTCGGCGGGGGCGATGCGGTAGATTTGCTGGTGGAGGCGGAAGGACTCCTGGGCGGGCAGGTCCCACCAGAGCTGGTTTTTTTGGCCCATCACGAGGGCGAAGCGGCGACGATAGGCGTTTTCGCGTTTCCAGGGGACGTGGCCGAGCACCGTGGCCGTTCCGGCGGTGGGCGTGATAACGCCGGAGAGGAGTTTGAGGGTGGTCGTCTTGCCGGCGCCGTTGGGGCCGAGGAAAGCGACGAACTCGCCCTGTTCGACGGCGAGGTCGATGCCGCGGACGGCTTCGACAGTTCGGAATTCGCGATGAAACAATCCGGCGAGCGCCGCCCGGAGGCCTTCTTTCTTCTGATAGACCCGATACGTCTTCCGCAAGCCGGCGATTTCGATGATGGCCATGACGGGCGAATTATAGAACGCGCGGCGATGTTCGGATAGCGACAAGCCGCAGCCGAAGCCGGCTTGCGACGAGCGGCGTGCGATGCTGCGGGGACGTGGACGGTCGGGAAAGCTCGCAAGCGAGCGGTTACTTCTTTCCCGCTGCCCGCTGTCGCCGGAAGAATTCGGTTAGGATCGCGCCGCACGGTTCGGCGAGGACGCCGGGCACGATTTCGCAGCGATGATTGAGCCGAGAGTCGGAGAGCAATCGGTATAAGCTGGCGACCGCGCCTGCCTTTGGGTCGGCGGCGCCGTAGACGACGGTCGGCACGCGGGCTTGGATAATCGCCCCGGCGCACATCGGGCACGGTTCGAGCGTGACGTACAACACGCATCCTTCGAGCCGCCAGGAGCCGATCGCTTCGGCTGCTTGGGTAATTGCGATCATCTCGGCGTGCGCCGTCGGGTCGCGGAGCGTCTCGCGCTGGTTGTGGGCCGCGGCGACGATCCGGCCGTCGCGGGCAATGACCGCGCCTACCGGCACCTCGTCGGCAGCCATCGCGGCCTGAGCCTGCCGCAGCGCTTCGCGCATGTAGTATTCGTGCATCGCCGGACGTGGAGTAAGAGGCGTTCGCAAGGTCGGGCCGCGGGTACGGCAAGCCGCTTTACGGTACTACTAATGTCTTCGCACTCCGGGAGGATTTCAATGCTCGCAAGAAAATGGAGACCTGAAGCAGGATTCGGCCGCAGCCAAAAACAAGCGGGTGGGTTCTTTAACGCAGAGGTCGCAGAGGTCTCGCAAAGGACGCAGAGGAGAAGCGTTGTCCCGCGCTAGCTTGGGGAGTAGAATCGGTTCACACGACCAGAATGGACGCGGCGATGGCGACGCGTTCTTCGTTTTTTATTTGGGCTTTCGCAGTTTCTGCGTGCGGCGGCACTCGCGCATTTCAAGGGCGCCGATCGTGTCGCCGCAATCGCGGCCGTGCGTCGTAACGGCGCCGCCGGCTCGTCGCCGGACAAGCGTCGCCAGGGTTCGCGGGATTGGCAAACCGATTGTTGCATGCGCCTGTTCGGCAAGAAAAAACGCCTGACCGACTACGCGAGCTGCGCCGGCTGAGCCGGGAAGCTTCCCCAAGAGGGAACCGCACAGGTTGTGCGGGGCTTGCCTACGTTCGTCGACCCGAACCTGATCGTCGGAACCGAAGGGTTCAGCGATGCCGGCGTGTATCGCTTGCGCGATGATTTGCTCATCGTCCAATCGCTCGATTTCTTTCCGCCGCTGGTCGACGATCCGTATGTTTTTGGTCAAATTGCGGCGTCCAATTCGCTTTCGGATATTTATACGATGGGCGCGCGGCCCGTGACGGCGCTCAACATCGCGGCGTTTCCCGACGACCAGTTGCCGCTCGACGTGCTGGCGGAGATTCTTCGCGGCGGCGCGGAGAAGGTGAAGGAAGCCGGAGCAGTCATTGCCGGAGGACATACGGTTCGCGACGTGGAGATTAAGTACGGCCTGTCGGCGACGGGCGTCGTCTCGCCGGACAAACTAATTACGAATCAAAAGGCCCGGCCCGGCGACGTGCTCGTGCTGACGAAGGCGCTCGGCACCGGCTTCGTTACGACGGCCCACAAAGCGAATCGTTGTCCCGAGGAGGTGCTGGCGGCGGCGTGTGCAAGCATGGCGATGCTCAACCGCGGTGCCGCGGAGGCCGCCGCGGCGCACGGGGCACATGCCGCTACGGATATCACCGGCTTCGGCCTGGCGGGTCATGCCAACGAAATGGCCGAGTCGAGCGGCGTGACGTGCGTCATCGAGCTGTCGAAGCTGCCGCTGTTGCCGGGTGTGGTCGAGTTAGCAAAGGCAGGCAATCGCACGCGGGCGAGCGAAAGCAACCGCGCGTTCACCGGTCCGAGCGTCCGCATCGAACGCGGCTGCGACGAGCTTCTCACCGAAATCGCATTCGACGCGCAGACGTCCGGCGGGTTGCTGATCGCCGTTTCGCCGGAGAACGCGGCCACGCTCGTCGCACAAGCCAAGGCGAGCGGCGCAACGGCAACCGCCGTCGTCGGCCGCGTTACCGAGCGCCGAGACAAGCCGCTCGTGCTGACCCCGTGATCCGTAAAAGTCGGCTTCGCCGAACGGCGGCGCGCACGGCTTACCGCTCGGCAGCGAGCGAAGCGCACACTAGTTCCTTCCCGCTGCGGACGAAGACGTGGCGATTGGCGTAAGCCGGTGGCGACCAGGCGACCTTTCGCCCGCCGAACTCAAAAGTCGGGGCGAGCAGCGCGGCGCGGCCCAGCTCGCGATAACCTTCGGCGCTCAGTCGTGCCCGGATCAATTCTCCCCGGTCGGTGAACAGCAACGCGGAGTCGCCGTTGGCGGTCAGGTGAATGCTCGCGCCGTTTTTCAAGTCGGTGACGCCCTTCTCCTCCCACGCTTGCTTCCCCGTGCGTGCGTCGACGCAAATCAACTCGCCCGTCGACTTCGCGGTATAGAGATAGTCGCCTTGGACGAGCGCGGTCGACGTATGACTGAAAATCCGCCGCGACGGCGCGCGCGACGCGGGCCAGAGCACGGTCGCCGCGGGTTTCTTCGCGTCGAGCGCAAACATCAATCCGCCGACAAGCAGTTTGCCGTCCGCACACACCGGGGTCGACACGGCGTAATCGCCGCTCGTGTTCAGTCTCTGCCGCCAAAGGACTTCGCCGTCGCCCGGGTTCAACGACGCGACCGACTCTTGCGTCCAAACGATCAATTGTCGCCGCCCGGCCAATTCGACGACGATCGGGGAACTAAACGTCGCGGCCTCGCTCAACGATCTCCAGACTTCGCGGCCGTTGTGCTTATCGAGCGCGATCACGCTGGCCGCCGGTTTGCCGCCGACGAATAGGATCAGGACGTCGCCTTCGACGAGAGGCGACGGATGCCCCGGACCGATCGCGATACCGTAATCCTTTCCCAAGTCGCGTTTCCAGATTACGTCGCCCGAGCGCGCGTCGAGGCAATAGGCGTGCCCTACCCTGCCGAGTGCATACACCTTGCCATCTTGCACGATGGGTGTGGCGACAGGACCGATCTCTTGCGCCGGATCGAACGCCCAGTCCGGATACGACACGTCGTAGCTGTAGGTCCAATGCGGCGCTCCTGTCGCGGCGTCGAAGCATCGCAGGCGTTCCTTGGCGTTCGGCTTGGCCACTTCCGAGTCCGCCAGATAGACGCGACCCTGGGCGACGACCGGGCTGGCGAATCCCCACCCTGCCGCGACGCGCCACCGGATCGGCAATCCCGACTTGGGAAACGTTTCGAGCAAGCCGGTTTCGCGATAGACGGCATCGCGATTCGGGCCGCGCCATTGCGGCCAATCGTCGCCCAGCGCCGTCGCGGCCGACCATGCGAGCGCAAGCGTCATCGTCCAGGTCTGGCGTCCGATTCCTCGCATGGAATGTCCTCCGCCAACGGCCACACGGCAATGCCACGCGCGCGCCGACACATTTCATACTCAGTGCGGCCGTCGCACGTCCCATTGTGACGCGAATCCTTCGCAACGTCATCCCAAGCGATCGAGCCGGGCGAGCCCCTGCGCTATGGCACGGTTTCCCGACCGCGCCATCGGATCGACCGTAGGTCTTAGTGCGATTTGGGAGAAGTTCGGTCCAGCAAGTGCTTTGGTCCGCAGGCCACGGTATGAAACGGCGGCGAAACTCTCACCATCCAATCAAATCATCCGCCGCTTCGACGCCGTATTCCACGCGAGGCACATTCTCCGAACGGATGTAGTCGCCGTACTTGGCGGGCGAATCGATGTCGGATTGGCGAAAAACGTGCCGGTGCGATCGTTCTGCGAACGAATTGGCAAGGCGATCGCCCCAGCCTTTCGCATCGGCTGCGGAATTCGCAGCGATCAAGAACATCGCAACCCAATCGTAAGCTTCCTCATCAGGTTTTAGTTGTTTATCGCGAAACCATGCGACGTACATATAGTCTTTCAGCCCGAACTTCCTCGGAACTCGAGGGCTGTTCGTTTCGCACAGGCACTGTTCAAGCGACTCGACAAAGAAGTCGATCTCTGCCGTCGTCGTATACAAGTGGCACGACACGCGAACAAACCGTCGGCCGTTCCAGTCGACGATCGGCGTTTCGATGCCGAATTCGGAGCGGAGTCGTTGCTGTAATGCCCGCGAATCGCCGTGAGCGAGCGGCAGGCAGATCATCGAGCCGTACCAGGTTGGGTCGTCGGGCACGTATGCCGGTTTACCGGTGAGTTGTTCGATGCGCTGGCGAGCGTAGCGGGCGAGGTAGTGCGTCCGCTCTCGATAGGCCTCGAATCCGACGGCATCGAGATAGTCGATCGCCGCCGGCACGCTCAGATACGGCGACGGATCTCGCGTGCCTTGCCACATCAGCTCGTCGGTCCAGCACGTGGGCACGGCCGGTTGAATGCGTCCCCAGCTTAGCACGGGCGGCTTGATCTCGGCGTGATGCCGCGGATGGACGTACACGAAGCCCGAGCCGAACGGGGCCGAGAGCCACTTGTGACAACTCGCCGTGTAGTAGTCGCAGCCGAGGGCATCGAGCGCGAGCGGCAGCGTCGCCAGGGCGTGCGGCCCGTCGATGCACACGCGCACGCCGCGGTCGCGAGCGAGCTTGCACAACTCGGCCGCCGGAAAGATCACCGCGGTCGGCGACGTGATATGGCTGAATACGAACAGCTTCGTCCGCGGCGTGATCGCGCGATCGACGGCGTCGAGAATCGCATCGACGCCGGTCTTGCCCTCGGCGAACGGGAACGGAAGCGTGGCGGTCGCAATCTTCGCTCCAAGAGGTTCGCAGATTCGTCGCCAGACGCGGAGCACCGCGCCGTATTCGTGGTCGGTGAACAGTACCTCGTCGCCCGCCGCGAGCGGAAAGCCGTTGGCGACGACATTCATGCCATAGGTCGCGTTCTCGACGAACGCCAGATTCGCCGCCGCCGTGCGGACGAACGCCGCCAATCGCTCCCGCGCCGCGAAGTACGCCGGCTCGTACTCGCGGACGTAAAAATCCATCGGGTTCGACTGCAACCGCCGCTGCCACTCGGCTTGGGCTTCGCAAACCGGCGCGGGCGACGGGCCGAACGAGCCGTGATTCAAATACGTCACGCCGGGGCGGAACTCCCAATCCGCGCGCAGGTCGCTCCAGTCCGATTCTCGATCAGCTCGTCGCGTCGTCATTTCTGATCCCTGATCCCCGCGCCCTGATTCCCGATCCTCGTCCTAAAACCACATTGCTTTGTCGACTACGTTCAGCACCGGTTCGCCGCGGGCGAAACGGCCGATGTTTTCGAGCGTCATCTCCAAATGCCGCTCGGGAATCCGCTCGCTGAATGCCGCGACGTGCGGCGTGATGATCACGTTTGGCATTTGCCAGAGCTTGTGGTCGGCGGGGAGCGGCTCGATTTCGCAAACATCGAGAGCGGCTCCGGCGATCAGGCCTTCTTCGAGCGCCGCGGTCAAGTCGGCCAGGTCAACGATCGCCCCGCGGCCGATGTTGATGAGCACGGCCGAGCGGCGCATGGCTTCGAACTTCGGCCGGCGAAAGAGCTTTTCGGTTGCCGGGGTATGCGGGGCGGCGATGACGACGAAATCGCTTTCGCCGAGCAACTCATCGAGCCGCTCTGTCGGCCACAGCGATTCGACGCCCGGCGGCGCCGTCGTCTGCCGCGGATCGACGGCGAGCACGCGCATCCCGCAGGCCACGCCGCGCCGCGCGATCTCCGCCCCGATGTGCCCCAGGCCCACGATGCCGAGCGAACAGTCCGCGAGCCGCCGGTGCGAGTGATTGCCCGGATGATCGTCGGCCGGACCCGTGGCGAACGGTTGCAGAATCGGCCCACCTCCGAAAGGTTGCCACTTACCCTCCGGCATTTGCCGCAGATAGACGTGTAAATTGCGGGCGAAACAGGTGATGTAACCGAGCACGTGATCGGCAATCACGTCGGAATAGATGCCGCGCATGTTCGACAGCACGACCGGATGCTCGATCAGCTCAGGAAAAACATAATGCTCAAGACTTGCCGTCGGCGATTGAATCCAGCGCAGTTGCTTGGCGGCGGCCAACAGCGGCGGCGTGATCTTGCCGAAGAACGCCTCCGCGTCGGCAATCTCCGGGAGCGCGGACTGTGCGTCCGCCGCGTTGACGACCGACATCGGCGCGGCCGCCGCGTGAATCTTCTCGAGCCGGGCAGGATCAACCGGTGGATGGATGACGAGCTTCATGGTCTCACGATCGAGTAAATCACCAAGTCCCGTGCCGCGGACACGACCGTTTGCCGCGAAACGTGCGAGACCTTTATGGACGCGCGATCCATCACCCTCGCCCAGATTATCCACGTCAGGTCAAAGAGCTTCCCCGGAGGTATCCCCGACGGCATAATGCTGCCCGGCATTGGGTGGACCGCGATTGCGGACACGTCGTGGCGCCGGCGGCTTTGGGCTGGCTTTCGCTTGGGCTTCGCTTCGATTTCGGTCAGGCAGCAGCTTACGGCAGAGTGCATCGCAAGGCAACCGACATCAGCAGCGGTCCTCGCCGTTGCGTTCAGTCTCACAACCGGTAGGCCGCAGACTTAACCGCAAAGCCGGCCCAGCACACACCAGTTCGATGGAGTCTCGTTCATGGCGCATTTCACGTCCCACGACGCGCATCCGCGCGAGCAGGAATGTAAGGCAACGACAGCCCGCAATGCCCGCGTTGGCCTCGTGCTGTTTGCGGTGTACCTTGCGTTCTACGCGGCGTTCGTCGTGCTGACGGCGTTTGCGGCCGACTGGATGCAAACGGAAATCGCGAGGGTCAACGTCGCGATTTATAGCGGCTTCGGCCTGATCGTGGGAGCGTTCGTGCTCGCGCTCGCGTATCTCTGTCTGTGCCGAAGCAACGCAAGAGATTGAGTCGGTCATCGGCACGCCGCGTAGCTGCGTTCTCTCGAATCCTGAATTCCGAATCCCGACCCCTGTCCGATGCTCTACCAGCCCTCGACCGTCGCCGTTGCCGCCTTCGCCGTGTTCGTTGCGATCACGCTTGGCTTGAGCTTCTATCTCGGGGCGAAGGCCCGTTCGTCCCAGGGTTATTTCGCGGCGTCGGGCGGCATTCCTTGGTTCGTCAACGGCGTCGCGTTCGCCGGCGACTATCTTTCTGCCGCGTCGTTCTTGGGTATTTGCGGGATGATCGCCTTCTACGGTTACGACGGGTTTCTTTACTCGATCGGCTATCTCGCCGGTTGGGTCGTGGCCCTGTTCGTGATTGCGGAGCCGCTCAAGCGCCTCGGTCGCTTCACGTTTGCCGACGCGCTCGACAGCCGCTTCAACTCGCGCGGCATCAAGCTCGCCGCGGCGATCAGCACGCTGGCCGTGAGCGTGTTCTATCTCATACCGCAGATGGTCGGGGCAGGGGCACTCATGCGGCCGCTGCTCGGGTTCTCGCACGCGGCGGGAGTTCTCATCGTCGGCGGAATCGTGATCGTCATCGTCGCCACCGCCGGCATGGTCAGCACGACCTACGTTCAGTTCATCAAAGGCGGGCTGCTCGTGCTGTTCTGCGCTGCGCTGACCGTAATGATCCTCATTCGCGGCCTGTCGGCCGATGTCAATGCCGCTCGCCACGAAGCTGCCCGCGAGCAAGCCGCTGACGCCAGTTCGCCGCCAATGCTCGGTCTTGAAACGATCGCGGCCGCGAATCTGCCACCGCCGGACATGGCGCTCGTTCCGCCTGCCGGCGCATGGCAAGGCAAGCCCTACGTCCGCGCCCGCGACGCGGGCAATCGCATAAGCACGTGGCGGATCGACGGCGATCGCGCCGTGCTTGCCCAAACCGTCACGGCGACCGCCGATGGCCAGACGCTCGTCGACGGCCTTCCTCGCGGCGCGGGAGGCGGCCAAGCGCAACTTCGCCCGGTAGGCAGCGTCGCCGAACTACCGGGCAACGCGCAACAGACCGGTTCGCTCGGCCCGCTCGAGTACCTGGGCGTGCTGCAGCGGAGCCGGATCGTCGTTTGGGCGTCCGAGAAAGTCGCCGAACCCGACGGCGGGACGACGACGGTGTACTTTCCGCAAGTCCGCGACGGCAAGGACCTGCTCTTTCCCGGAGCGAGTCCCACGTTCAAGGGCGTCCGCGGCGAGACGTTCGTCGAAAAGCTCGATTTCCTTTCGCTGATGCTCGCGCTGTTTTGCGGCACGGCGTCGCTGCCGCACATTCTGATCCGCTACTACACGGTGAAAGATCAGGCTTCGGCCCGCAAGAGCACGGTCGTCGGCATCGCCAGCATCGGGTTCTTCTACATTCTCACGCTGTACCTCGGCCTGGGCGCGATGACCAGCGGCAACCTCGACGTGACCAACTCGAACATGGCCGCGCCGCTCTTGGCCCGCACGTTCGGCGAGTTTCCCTTCGCCCTGATTTCGGCGATCGCCTTTACGACGGTTCTCGGCACGGTGAGCGGGCTGATCATGGCCGCGTCCGGCGCGGTGGCCCACGATCTGGTCGCCAACTATTTCGGCGTCGCGATGACCGATCACGAAAAGGTCCGCATCGCCAAGATCGCGTCAATCTTCGTGGGCATCGTGGCGATGGCATTGGGCATCGTGTTCGAGAAGATGAACGTCACGTTCCTCGTCGGCTGGGCGTTCAACGTCGCGGCGTCGGCGAATCTGCCGGCCCTGGTCATGCTTCTGTTCTGGCGCGGAACCACGAAGCAGGGCATTACCGCCGCGATCCTCGTCGGCATGGTCTCGTCGCTGGCGTGGATTCTGGCCAGCGCGCAGACTTACAAGGACGTCTATGGCCTGCCGCCGGAGACCGCCCTCGTGCCGTTCAGCCAACCGGGAATTGTCACGATCCCGCTGGGCTTCGTCGTGCTGGTCGTGGTGAGCCTGATGACGCGAGCGCCCACTGCCCACGCACGCTCCGCGTAAGCTTACTTGTTCTCCACCGTAATCAACGCGTCGCCGGGCTCTTCGGCAATCACCAGCCCGCGGAAATGCACTTCCTGGGCGACGTTGTTCGAGTGAAGCTGCAGTCCCAGCGGTCCATCGCCGCAGAGTTCGGGCTTGGGATCAGTCCAGTCGGTCACCTTTTTGCCGTTCACCGCGAGTTGAATCCGCGGCGCTTGGGCGAGAATCTCGATCTTGTTCCAGCCGCCCTTGTTGTCGGCCTTTTGCGCTGCGCCGTCCTTGTCGGCATAAATCATGTTGCGGCGGTACAGGTCGTAAAATCCCCAGCCCGCCGGGAACATCACCAAATGTCCCTGATAGCTGTGGGTCTCGCCGTCCTTGTCGAATTGTTTGCCCCAAATCGCGACGCCGGAGTGCATGCCCGACTCGACGAGTTTGCCCTCGAACAGCAGCCGGAAGTTTTTGTACTTTTTCTTCGAGAACAAGTAGGTGCTGACCTTCGGCGCATTTTCCTTCGAGTTCTTGGCGACGATGATGCCGTCGTGGACCGAGAACCATTTCTCGTGCCCCTCCCAGCCGTCGAGGTTCTTGCCGTTGAACAGCTTCACCGGCTTCTCGTTCGCGGGAAACTTCACCGTTTCGGCCCAGGAACCGGCCGGCTCCTCCGCGGGGGCAACTCGAGCAAGCACGGCGGCAGCAAGGAGATAAGCGATTGCCGCGCGGCGAAGGAGGGAAACCATGGCGATTCTCCGATTGCGTGAAACGTGGGTGACGCCGGCCCGCGGCCGGGCAACAAGTATCGTAATTCCGCCGCATGTCCCGCGACAAGCGTTGCCGAGCCTTACCCGGCGGACCCGACGCACGATAGAATTGCAAACCGCGTCCCCGATCCCCGCCCCCTGACCCCCGACCGCTGCCTCCGTGTCTTTCCAGCTCGAAAGCCCGTTCCAGCCTGCCGGCGACCAGCCGCAGGCCATCGAAGCGCTCGTTCGCGGTCTGGGCGAGAACCGCCGCGAGCAGATTCTCATGGGCGTCACCGGCTCAGGTAAGACGTTCACGATGGCCAACATCATTGCGGCCGTCAACAAACCGACGCTCGTCCTGTCGCACAACAAGACGCTGGCGGCCCAGCTATACGGCGAGTTCAAGGAGTTCTTCCCGCACAATGCCGTGAGCTATTTCGTCAGCTACTACGACTACTACCAACCGGAAGCATACATTCCGCAGCGCGACATCTACATCGAAAAAGACGCTTCGGTCAATCAGGAGATCGACCGGCTGCGGCTATCGGCGACGAGTTCCTTGGTGAGCCGCCGCGACGTGATCGTCGTCGCCAGCGTGTCGTGCATCTACGGCTTGGGCTCGCCGGAAGACTATCGCGACATGATGATCTCACTGGCGACCGGACTGCAATACGGCCGCGACGAGTTGCTCGCCAAGCTCGTCGATATTCAGTACGAGCGCAACGACATGGACCCGGTGCGCGGCAAGTTTCGCGTCCGAGGCGATTGCGTCGAGGTCTGGCCGGCCTATGAAGAATTCGCGATGCGGATCGAGTTCTGGGGTGACGAGATCGAGAAGCTTTCGCTCATCAACCCAACGAGCGGCGAGGTGATTCGCAATCAGCCCGAGTTGTTCATCTATCCGGCCAAGCACTTCGTTCTGCCGGAGCATCGCGTGGCGAACGCTGTGGTGTCGATCAAGGAAGAACTCGATGAGCGGCTCGATCAACTTCGTGCCGGCAAGAAGCTGCTCGAAGCCCAGCGGCTCAATGCCCGCACGCGGTACGACATCGAAATGCTGCAGGAAGTCGGTTATTGCCCCGGCATCGAGAATTACAGCCTGCACCTCTCCGGCCGGCCCAAGGGTTCGCCGCCGTATACGCTATTGAACTTCTTTCCGCGCGACTTTTTGCTGTTCATCGACGAGTCGCACGTTTCGGTGCCGCAAGTGCGGGCGATGTACCACGGCGACCGCAGCCGCAAGGAAACGCTCGTCGAGCACGGCTTTCGCTTGCCGAGCGCGCTCGAAAACCGGCCGCTCAAGTTCGACGAGTTCGTCGGGCGGATCAATCAGGTGATCTACGTTTCGGCGACGCCCGGCCCTTACGAACTTGAGCAAACCGGCGGTGAGGTCGTGGAGCAAGTGATTCGCCCCACCGGTTTGCTCGACCCGGTGATCGAAGTCGTGCCGGCGCGAGGGCAGGTAACGCACTTGCTCGAACAAGTCCGCGAGCGGGCGGCTGCGGGAGAGCGGGTGCTGGTGACGACGCTCACGAAGCGACTTGCGGAAGACCTGGCCGAGTATCTGACCGAGCAGGGCGTCAACTGCAAATGGCTCCACAGCGAGCTCGACGCCTTCGAGCGCGTCGAATTGCTGCGGGAGTTGCGCGAAGGGCGGTTCGAGGCCCTGGTCGGCGTGAACTTGTTGCGCGAAGGGCTCGATTTGCCGGAGGTTTCGCTCGTCGCGATTCTCGACGCGGACAAGGAAGGCTTTTTGCGGAGCGAAACGTCGCTGATGCAGACGATCGGCCGCTCGGCCCGCAACGTGAACGCGAAGGTCATCCTCTACGCGGACAAGATGACGGATTCGATGCAACGGGCGATCGAGGAAACGAGCCGCCGCCGCACGCTGCAAGAGGCGTACAACAAGGAGCACGGCATCACGCCCGAGACGATCCGCAAGGCGATTCGCAGCGGGATCGAAGCGGATGTGAAGGCGCATCGCGAGGCCAACGAAGCCGTCGGCCGCGGCGACGAGGCGCAGTACATCACCGAGGAGTTTTTGGACGAACTCGAGGCCGAAATGCTCGCGGCGGCGGAATCGCTCGAATTCGAACGGGCCGCGGCGCTGCGCGATCGCATCGAGCAAATGCGCGAGTCGATCGGCAAACGGGTCGATGAGGTCGAAGTGCGGTCGTATAGCCGGCAGGGACGCGGGAAGTCGAAGAAGGGCAAAGGAAAAGGCGGGGCGCGATTGCCGCGGCCGAAGCGGCCGTGACCGGCAGCGGTTGCGGAACGTCAGTGCGGTGGCCAAGCGTGACAGTTTGTCTATGACATTCGACATCGAGAGAATAACGCAGGCGTCATGGTTGCGGATCGCGGCCGGAGCGTTTCCCAATGTACATGGCCTTGAATTCGCACCAAACGAGCGAGAGGAAATGTTCAATGCAGGCACATGGCTTGTCGTCGCCGTGCCGATTTGGAGCGGACCTTGCCGCCTCGCGATTGACG
>QEVJ01000150.1 GCA_003576845.1 Planctomycetota bacterium | reverse complement strand
TGCAGGCGATGGTCGCTCGACACGACGGTCAACCGCCTTGGCGCGCTGTGCTTGAGAATTAGCTGCTCGATCAGGGCGTCCGCGCTGCCGTACTCCGTCGCGTAATGGACCGTGATCGGCCCGTGCTTGAGCTTTCGCGGCAACCCGCGCGGCGCGTCGACCGCATCGAACACGACGGTCGTCCGCGGAAGTTCCTGCGGGTCGATCGACTCGACGAGGAAGTTGAGCAGTGCGCGCCGCGAACGCTCGAATCCGCCGGGTCCTTGCCCGCGGCCGAAAATGCCCGTGACGTGCAGCAAGTTGTAGCCGTCGATGAGAATCGCCATACGAAGGGACGAGCTGCGCGTCCACCCAACCTGGAAGGCCATCGGTTCCGTGTCTATGCTAACGAAATCGGCCCGTATCGCTAAGCGGCGTGAATACTTGAAATTCATCCGATGGGAGTTCGTTGATGGCTTGGAGTTCGAGATGCCGCGCGTTCGTTGTGGCCGCGTTGCTGTTCGGCGTCTATGCAGCCTTGTTTGCCGCGCAAAAAAGCCCCGTCGTCGCCGTTGCACGCAAGAAGCTCGACGCCGGCGGGCGACGGCCATCGACAGCGACGTGTGGTACGCCGCGCTCGTCGAACGCCGACGCGCGCGGAATCTTGCGAGTCCCGCACCGGCGGTGAAGCCCGAAGTTCCGCTGGCGCCGGAACAAGTCGAGTACTGGCTGGCGGCGTTCGGGGCCGAGCGGCTTGAGGTTCCGCCCGAAGGCATTGCTGGGCCACCTCCAGATTCTCAACCGGACGAAACCGGGGCGTCGCCATCGAAGATCAAAGAAGTCCCGGCGTTCAACCCGTTCCCGCCGGGCTATGGTGAGGACGTCGAACGCGAGTGAGCAATGCCCGTCGCGGCAATTCGTTGCGTGGGCCGAGTCGGAGAACTAAAGTGAATTAGCCGCACATTGGCGGCATCCAGGCACAGATGCGTGCCGGGTTTTCCGGGAGACGTTCATCGGCGAGCGGTCTTTCGCTCGAGAGGCGAGCAACATGCGGCGACGATGGTTTCGGCGATTCTGCGATAGACTTTTGACCCGGACGGCCTTTCGCGTCGGATGTGCAGCAATACTTCTGGTCACGATCGCCTTAGCCGGAGCAGAGCGATGGCCGCGCAACGACGCCACCGCCGCGGCGAACGACCCCGCGTCCGAAAAAACGAGCGAGGAGCTCGCCGCCGAACGCCGCAAGCTCGACGAAACGGTGTGGGCCAAGGAGAGCTTGTCGCACGAATACGAAGCCGTCATCGTACGATTCTGGGACGCGCTCTTGGAGCGGGCCCGCAATAAAGGCGACCAATCGACGGTATTCGAGTCGCTCGTCCTCGATCGGATTACGCTCGGCGGCGCGAAAGCGACGACGAATTACGACCACGGCATTTCCGCGACGCAATTCGGCGGACCGGGCCGGACGCTCGATCGTGCGGGCTGGAAAAAACAGGTGGCCGCCTGGCGCGACGCCGGTTATCGGGTGATCCAATCCGATTGGCACCACGCCGCGTTCGATGCCCAGACGAAGGACGCTCCCGCGAAGTCGGCGATTACATTTGTGGTTCATCTGGTGAACGACCGGCTTACACAGCGCGTCGTCGTGCAAGGCCGACTCAACGCGACGTGGGCGCGCGAGCGTGACGCCGAAAATCGCCCGATTCTCGCCACGGTCGACGCCACGGACGTCGCGGTGTTCGCGCGCCGCGGGCCGGCGGCGTTCGAAGAGATACTTACCGTCGATCCGTCGGCCTCGGGCACGCCGAGTGGCGTTCAGCCGGTGCTGGTGTACGATCTCAACGGCGACGGTCTTAGCGAGATCGTTGCGGCGGGGTGCAACCAGAAATTCGTCAATCTTGGCGGCGGCAAGTTCGAGGAGAAGAAGTTCCTCTGGGCGCCGTCGAAGTTCTTCGAACTGGGCGTGATCGCCGATTTCACGGGCGACAAAGCGGCGGATTTCCTCTCCGTCGACACGAAACGCAATCTGCTGCTCTACCGCGGCGACCGGGACGGCGATTTTCTCTCGGGTCCGATCGGTCGCGGCGACGCCGATAGCCCGCTCGCGATGCCGCAAGTCTTGACCGCAGGCGACGTGGACGGCGACGGCGATCTCGACGTGTGGCTGGCGCAGTACAAGATTTCCTACGTGGGCGGGCAGATGCCGTCGCCGTATTACGACGCCAACGACGGCTTTCCGGCGTTTCTCTTGCGGAACGACGGCGACGGCAAGTTCACCGACGTGACCGAAGACGCCGGACTCGCCAAGAAGCGCTTTCGCCGCTCGTATGGAAGCTGTTTTCTCGACCTCGACGGCGACGACGATCTCGATCTGCTCGTCGTGAGCGACTTTTCCGGCATCGACGTGTACACCAACGACGGCAAAGGGCGGTTCACCGACGCGACGGCGAAGCTGATCCGCGGCGAGCGGCACATCTTCGGCATGTCGGCGACGTTCGGCGATTACAACCTGGACGGCCGGCTCGATTTCTATATCTCGGGAATGGCCTCGACGACGGCGCGGCGGCTCGAACACATGGGCCTGGGGCGGAGCGACGCCGAAGACGTGCACCGGATGCGGCCGATCATGGGCTACGGCAGCCGCATGTATTTGGCCACCGCCGACGGCACGTTCGTCGAGCCGGAGTTCAAGGACCAGGTGAATCGCACCGGCTGGACGTGGGGCGCGTCGAGCTTCGATTTCGACAACGACGGCGACCGCGACATCTACGTTGCCAACGGCCACTCCAGCGGCAAGTCGACCAAGGATCACTGCACGCACTTCTGGTGTCACGACATCTACACGAACAATTCGACCGAGGACCGGGCGCGGCACGACTTGTTTAACCAGATTCTCAAGCCGTACTTCACGCGCGAGGAATCGTGGGACGGGTATCAGAAGAAGGCCCTGCTCATGAACCTCGCGGGCAAGGGATTCGTGAATATCGCGTGGCTGCTGGGCGTCGGCTTCGAGTACGACGGCCGCGCGGTCGTCGGCGACGACCTGGACGGCGACGGGCGAGTCGATCTGCTCGTCGTCGAAGACCGCTGGCGCGACGGCCAGATTCTGCACGTCTATCGCAACCGGCTCGAAACGGGCAATCACTGGATCGGCGTGCGTCTGGCCGAAGAAGGACCCGGCCGATCGCCGCAAGGGGCGCTCGTGACCGTCCACGCGGCGGGCGGCAAGCAACTCGGCCGGATTGTCACCGGCGATTCGATTCACGCCCAGCATCCGACGACGCTGCACTTTGGGTTAGGCAAAGCGGCGAAGGTCGATGCGATCGAAGTCCGCTGGCCCGGCGGACACGCGCGGCGGATCGAGAAACCGGCGGTGGACCGGTATCACGCGATCGAATTCGAGCGACGATAGCCTGAGAGCGTGCCGTCAGGCCGGCGCGGGTCGAGGTTCTCGATAATGGAGAGACGGTTGCCGCTTGGCCTGACCTACCGGCCTGACCTACCGGCTACCGCCTCTTCTCACACCGTCGCCGACGCGCGTGCTGCGCCGCGGGGCGTCGATTCGCGGAGCCGCGCCGCGTAAGCCGGGTCGATCTTGGCGAGTTCTTCGGAGACGGCGTGGACCGTCGTGCGGATTTGTTCGCTGGAGTGCAGCGCCGTGATGAAGAACCGGAGCCGGGCGGCTTTCTCTTCGACCGCCGGGTACATGATCGGCTGGACGTTGATGCCGCGGTCGCGGAGGGCTTGCGAGAGCTGCAAGGCGACGAGCGAATTGCCCGTGATGACCGGGATCACCGGCGTGTTGTGGCTCGTGCCCGTGTTGAGGCCGAGCTCTTTGGCCAGCGTGAGGAACTCTTTGGAGCGCTGCATGAGACGGGCAACGCGGTCGGGCTCTTCTTCGATGAGCCGGAGCGACGCGAGTGCCGCCGCGGCGTTGGGCGGCGAGAGGCCCACGCTATACACGAAGCCCGGGGCCGTGTACTTGAGGTATTCGACGACTTCGCGGCAGCCGGCGATGTAGCCGCCGCAACTGCCCAGCGCCTTGCTGAGCGTGCCCATCCACAGGTCGACGTCGGCCGGATCGACTTCGTAGAACTCGCCAATGCCGCGGCCGTGCGGACCCATCACGCCCATCGAATGCGCTTCGTCGACCAGCAAGAACGCTTTATGGCGCTTCTTGACCTCGATGAACTTGGGCAAGTCGGGATAGTCGCCGTCCATGCTGTAGACGCCTTCGATCGCGACGAGGACGCGGCGATACTGGCGGCGCAGCTCGGTGAGCAACTCATCGAGCGCGCGGTAGTCGTTGTGCGGGAAAGAACGGCGACGAGCGCCGGAGAGCATCGCGCCTTGCAAGATGCTGTTGTGGGCGAGCGCGTCGTGCAGGATCAAATCGCCCGGGCCGAACAGGTGCCCGATCGTCGATTCGTTCGTGGCGTGGCCGCCGACGAAGACGACGGCGTCATGGGCGCCGACGAAGCTGGCGATGCCCCGTTCCAGGTCGCGATGGAGCGACTTTTCGCCGGAGACGAGGCGGCTGGCGGAAACGCTCGTGCCGAAACGGTCGATGGCCTCCTTGGCGGCCTTCGACACGACCGGATCGCCCGACGTGCCGAGATAGTTGTAGCTCGAAAAGTTGATCAGCACCCGCCCGCCGATTTGCGTCGTGTCGTTCGTCACCCGTTCGTGAACGTGGAAGAACGGGTTGGGCATGCCCGTCGCTTCGTACAGGCCGATCTTCTGCTTGAGTTGCAAGTACTCCTGCGTGCGGTCGAAGCGGTAGTATTCTTCGGGAATCTCCTGACCTTCGGGAATGCCCTTGCGCGTGTGGCGCTCGACGCCGAGATGCTGCTCGATGGCGGCGGCGACTTCGCGGACCGTTTCGATTTCCGGCAGGATTTCGTCGGGCAACCGGCCGCCGTAGGTCTCTTGCAGCGACGCGATGATTTCGATCCGTTCAAGCGAATCGAGGCCAAGGTGGACGATGTTCGAGTCGGGAGCCAGGCCGACGGCGCGTTCCTTTGCCACGCGGCGAACGTGGTCCATGACGGTTTGAATGGTTTCGTCGCTGGGGCCGGCCGCGTCGGTCTTCGTCGCGGTCTTGCGGACGGCGCGGCCGTTGCCGGAATGGGCAGCTTCGGCGCCGGATACGATGCCGATGCCGCTGGCGGGAGTTTGCGGCGCGTCGGTAGCTTGCCACGATTGCCACCGCGCGACGACGCCGAGCGAGCCGTCGAGGAAACCGGCCCGGCAGGCATGACGCTGGATCTTGCCGCTCGACGTCTTCGGCATGCTCCCGGCCTTGAGCAGCAAGACCGCATCGGCGACGACTTCGTGTTCCGTGGAAATCGCACGGCGAATTGCTTCGAACACTTCGTCCGCAACTTCCTGGCCACGGCGTTCGACTTCCGTCGCGATGCCCAAGAGTTCGCGGCCGTCGACTTCGACCGTAAACGCCGCGGCGCAGCCGTTGCGGATTTTGGGATGCGCCTTCTCGACGGTGACCTCGATGTCCTGCGGATAGTGGTTGCGGCCGCGAACGATGATCAAGTCCTTGAGCCGCCCGGCAATGAACAGTTCGTTGTCGTGAATAAAGCCGAGGTCGCCGGTCCGCATGAAGGGGCCGTCGCCGGAGTCCTTCAAGTAAGCGTGGAATGTGTGCTCGGTTTCGGAAGGCCGCCGCCAGTAGCCCTTGGCGACGCTGGGGCCGGAAACCCACACTTCGCCGACGTGGCCCGGCGTGCATTGCACGCACGTGTCGGGATCGGCAATCACGACGCGCTGGTCGAGCAAGCCCGATCCGGAGCCAACGAGCGCACGGGCGTTTGCTTCCGCGGGGCGAGAATTCACGACGAGCCGCTGTTCGAGCGCCTTGGCGTCGAAGTGCTCGACGACGGGCGGATAGAGCTTGTATCCGCCGGTAACGATCAGCGTCGCTTCGGCCAGGCCGTAGCACGGATAAAACGCCTCGCGGCGAAACCCGCACGACGCAAACGCCTCGGAGAACCGGTCGATCGTGCTCGGCCGGACCGGTTCCGCGCCGTTGAACGCGACGAGCCAACTCGACAGGTCGAGTTCCGCCTTTTGCTCTTCGGTGATCTTGTCGACGCAAAGTTCGTAGGCGAAATTCGGTCCGCCGCTGGTCGTGCCGCGGTAACGCGAGATCGCCTTGAGCCAGCGAAACGGCTTCTGCAGGAACGACATCGGCGACATGAGCGTGTTCGGCCGGCCCAAGAACACCGGCTGCAAGATGCCGCCGATCAGGCCCATGTCGTGATAGCTGGGAAGCCAAAACACGCCGGTGCCGCTGCGCGTATGCTCGAACGCGTAGCAAATCTGAGCCGAGTTGTGCATCAGGTTCTTGTGCGTGAGCATGACGCCCTTGGGCGTGCCCGTCGAACCCGACGTGTATTGCAGGAAGGCGAGCGCATCTTCGTGCGTCGGGCGAAAGCGCCAGCGATCCTCGACGCCCTTGGCAAGCGCGTCGGTGGCGACCCAATGCAGATTGGTCAGGTCCGGCGTCTGGTCGATCACGTCGCGAACCTGTTCGACGACCTTCGACGTGCAGAGGGCGACTTTTGCCCCCGAATCGGCCGCGATGCCCTCGATCCGCGTCATCCGCCGGTTGCGCCGCGGGGGATAGGCGGGCACGGCGACGACGTTTGCGTACAAGCAGCCGAAGAACGCGGCGATAAAGTCGATCCCGGCGGGATATAAGAGCAAGGCCCGTTCGCCGGACATCCCCATCGCGTCTAGCGCGGCGGCCACGGCGCGGGCCTGCCGATCGAGTTCCGCATAGGTGACGTGCTGCTCGTCGTTCTCGCCGTCGACCAGATAGGTAAAGGCGAGATCGTCGGCCTGATGCTCCGCGCGAAAGCGCAGCAGGTCGACGAAGTTGGTGCAGCCGTAATGCGAACTGGGCGTAAGGAACAATTGCACGGGGAGTTCGTCTCCGTTGGCGGTCGATTCGAGCGGAAGGCGTCGGGACGCACCGCCCAAGCGTTGAAGCGCTGCACGCGGCGAAGGAACGATGGTTGCGGGGGCGCGCTTCGCGTTATTTCTATGAATGTCGTGTTTCCGGATGCCCCGCGGTCAGCCGTGGTGCACACTGCGATGCAACCGTCGCCACGCCGTCCGGTTTCCCAGGCGAGTTTGGCGGAACAAAGGGTGCGACCGGCAGGCGTCGAACGCCTCAAATCCGGGCCATTCGGCGCGGCAGTCGCCTTAACCCGCCAAACCCTTACGCCTGGAATGGCTCACCCCCTCCACCGGCCTGCAATGCCGGGCGCTTCGACCCGGCCAGCCCGATCGTGTATCTTCTTAATCTCCGGCACGACCGGCAACCCCCCAACCAGTCGCCCCGGCGGCGGGGTATGCTGCGTCTAGCCGCTCAGGATTCAATCGCAAACCGCGTTTCTGAGGGAAAACCACACATGAATGCGCTTCGAGCACTTGGACTACTGTTGGCAACCTTGCTGTTCGCAACGGCGACGTTCGCTCCCGCGGCCGAGCCGTACAAGCACGGCCCCGACTCGCAGCGTCAAGACGGCGTCCCGCGCGGCGAACTAACAAAGCACGAATGGACGAGCAAAATCTTCGACGGCACGACGCGCGACTACTGGGTGTACGTCCCCAAGCAATACGACGGCAAGTCGCCCGCCTGCGTGATGGTCTTTCAAGACGGCGAGTGGTATCAGGACGAAAAGCGCGACTTCCGCGTGCCGGTCGTGTTCGACAACTTGATCCATAAGGGCGAAATGCCGGTCACGATCGGCATTTTCATCAACCCCGGCGTATTTACCGAGACGCTCGAGCGCGGCAAGCCGAAATCGAACCGCAGCTTCGAGTACGACACGCTCAGCGACCAGTACGCGCGGTTCCTGCTCGAAGAGATTCTGCCGGAGGTCGGAAAGACGCATCGCCTGACGGACGATCCGGAAGGCAGGGCGATCGGCGGCATCAGTTCCGGCGGAATTTGTGCCTGGACCGTGGCCTGGGAGCGGCCCGACGCCTTTCGCAAGGTGCTCAGTCACGTCGGCAGCTTCACGAACATCCGCGGCGGGCACGTCTATCACGCCCTGATCCGCAAGACCGAGCCGAAACCGATTCGAGTCCTTCTGCAAGACGGCTCGGGCGACCTCGACAATGCCCACGGCAACTGGTTTCTAGCCAACCAGGAAATGGCGGCGGCGCTCAAGTTCGCCAAGTACGATTACAAGACCGAGTTCGGCGAAGGAGGCCACAACGGCATCCACGGCGGAGCGATCCTGCCCGATTCGCTCCGCTGGCTGTGGCGCGACTACCAGCCGCGCGCGGCGAAATGAGCGCCGTCGGCACCGGCGGGTCGTTTCCGGCGATTCGCCAGATTATGATGAGCCTCAAGTTCTCGACCCGCGATCGTCCCGCCCGAGCTCGAATTTGATCCGCAGATGGCGCAGATTTTCGCAGATGAAAGGGCGTTGAAGCAAAAAAAAAGATCACGATTGCGTGAATCGACGCTCCGTCGAAATGAGATTGACTCTCTTCTCTGCGACCTCTGCGAAACCTCCGCGACCCCTGCGTTAAGAAACGGACCAACGTAATTTCACGCACAACGAACGAACTGGGAGAACGCCATGAAATCGCGAACGTGGATCACCGCCTTTACCTTGGGTTTGATTCTCATGACTGGACGCGCTCACTCCGCCGACAAAACGGCTGCCGCCAAGGCGGCGTATCCCGAGCACGGCAAGATCGTGCGTCTCGACGCGGGTCTCGACGCGATCGTGCCCAAGGAAGCCAAGATGGAGCGGCTCGCCGACGGCCTGGATTGGTCGGAAGGTCCGGTGTGGTCGAAAAAGGGCGGATATCTGCTGTTCTCCGACATTCCGCGGAACCAGATCGTCAAATGGCAAGAGGGCAGCGGCAAGAGCGCGTTCATCGAGAAGGCTGGCTACACGGGCGACGCGAAGTTCACCGGCGGCGAGCCGGGCACGAACGGCCTCGCGTTCGATAGCAGCGGCAATCTCGTGACGTGTGCCCACGGCGACCGCGTGGTGCGCTCGATCGCCGGCGGCAAACCGGACGGCGAGCGCAAGGTGCTCGCCGTGAAATACGAAGGCAAGCGGCTCAACAGCCCCAACGATCTGGTGTTCAAGTCGAACGGCGACTTGTACTTCACCGATCCGCCGTATGGCCTGCCGAAGCAGTACGACGATCCGGGGCGCGAGCTCGACTGGTGCGGTGTCTATCGCATCGGCAAGGACGGCAAACTGACGCTGCTGACGAAGGAAATGACGCGGCCCAACGGCATCGCATTCTCCCCGGACGAAAAGACGCTCTACGTGGCGAACAGCGATCCGAAGCTGGCGATCTGGAAAGCGTTTCCGGTCAAGGACGACGGCACGCTCGGCGAGGGAAAGACGATCCTCGACGTCACCGAGCACGTCGGAAAGTGGCCGGGACTTCCGGACGGCATGAAGGTCGACACGAAGGGGAACGTCTACGCCACGGGACCCGGCGGCGTGTGGATTCTGACCGCCGACGGCAAACCGCTCGGCCGGCTCGACACGGGCGAAGCCACAGCCAACTGCGGCTGGGGCGACGACGGTTCGACGCTGTATATCACGGCGGATATGTACTTGCTTAGAATAAAATTGGCAGCGAGAGGGCTTGGGTCCTAGTTGGAACGGCGTGTTGGGATTGTATGGGGAGAAAAGCTATGGCTACAGGACACGACGCGAACGTCTCCCCTAGCGAAGGTTTCGTTCCTAGCAGCCGGCCGATTACAGCAGACGAATTCTTCGCCTTTCCCAGCGAGGGCAAGCGATTTGAACTCGTGGCTGGAGAAGTAACCGAGATGGCTGTTGGCGTTCCGACGCAGCGCGGTACGCAAGCGGCGTTAGTCCGCGACGCGCCAGGTAGCCGCCGGCGAATGTACCGGGGGCAATGTGCTCGCCATCTCGATCGGCGTCAACGCCAGAACCGCCGCGCGTACGCCGTAACATTTCGCGGCGCCCTGCGCTTGAGGACTGTAGATCAGTCCCCATTCCCGCGCAGAGGACCGGAAAATGTCCGTCAAATTCGGCTTCGGCCGCACCAGTAAATCGCACCGCGACTACAACCAGCACGACCTGCGCACGAGTTGGGAGGTCGGCGAAACGGCCCGCGTCTTCCAGAGCCTGTTTCACGACTCGCTGATGCGGTTCGTGTGGAAAGTCGAAACGGTGTTCTCGCCGCCGGCGTCGATCGGGCTATTGTTCGACTTCGCCCCCGGCACGCGCGACGAATTCCTCAAGCTCGTCGATGAACGGGCATTTCCGCCCAAAACGTTCCAAGAGGCGATGCGCGACCACTTCACGCCGAAGGTGCTCGTGCCCGACAACCCTGGCCGAAATCATCGCGACGCCTGGTGGCGGCAAGCGGCAGCCGGGGCGGCCATCGGCGCGAGCTTTCGCCAGGCGGGCACCCAAACGAGCATGCACATCGCCATTTCCCGCGACCAGGCCGACGTTCACGTGGATCGCAACGGTTTCGTCGTCAATCGGGACGGATATACGCACTGGGACTTGAACAAGCTCCTGGCTCACTTCGCCGTCGACTTGGCCGGCGACAAGGCGCCGTGGCTCGTTCCGTCGATTTCGGTGGTGAACGGACGTAATCGGCCGATCTTTCAGGCCACGCTCAGTCCGTGGATCGGCGTCGATCTGCCGTCCAAAGACGGCCTCGACCGCACGGCCATCCGCATCGGACTCGCCATCACCGGAAGGTTCGGCAGCACCAGGTAAAGGCCGGAGCGGAAGCCGCCGAGACGTCGGCTACGGGCGATTTGCGGTTATGGCGTTGGCCCTGGGGTCCGATGCTCGGAAAGCGTGCGGGCAAACCAAGCCGCCTCGCTTTCACCCCAATTCCCCGGGGCCGGCTCGTCGTAACGCAGCAACTCCGGATACGGCCCTTCGTTCCAGCAGCGCGTGAACGCCGCTTGAACGTCGAGCGTCACACTTGGCACGTCCGCGTCCAACGGGATCGCCACGCGCGGAAGCCGGCGCTCGACGGGCACGGCGTAGACCTCTTGCCGCGTCGGCCATTGCCGGGTCACGGCCACCAGGTAATGGTAGCGGCCAAGCGTTGCGAGCTTCTCGCGCGCGACGCGGACGACCGGCTCGCCTTCGTGCAGCAGGTCGATCTCGACGAAGTTCGCACGCGCGGCAATCAGTTCTTCGCGTTTCTCCTCGTAGGATGTGCGGCCGGCGCCGACTTGTTTGTTGCTGGGACTGACAACCTCGATGGCGGTGACGACGCGGTTGCCTGCCG
The DNA here is from genome assembly GCA_003576845.1 of Planctomycetota bacterium. GTDB lineage: Bacteria > Planctomycetota > Planctomycetia > Pirellulales > PLA5 > PLA5. The sequence continues at coordinate 3,066 of QEVJ01000150.1, read as the reverse complement.
CGGGTTCGATGATCTCGATGTACGGCTCGCGAACCTCCTCGCGCGACAACTCAAACACGGCGGCCTCGTCGGGCTCGGCGAGCGCGACCGCAACAGCTCCGTCGGATTGCCGCGCCGGCGTTGGCGCACGCACCACGCTAATATCGGGCCGGATCGGCCTGTCGGATTCGACAACGTAAAGCCGATCCTGCGCCAACGCGACGTATTTGGGACGCAGCACAGGTTGAAGTGCCCCACGAATCGCGATTACAAGCGCATCGTGAAAATCCGGCCAAATTGCCGGTCGTTCGATGTACGGGTCCATGCCTGGAAAGGGACAAGGCATCGGGAATTGCTCGCTACGCGAACGGCCGGTCGGCTCGGAATACGGCCACGCTTCTATTCTACGTACACAAACTCATTCAGCCCAAACAGCACCTGACAGAAGTCGGCCAGGGCGAGCGCTTCGGCGTCGGGCTTGTTGTCGCCGGCATACGACTTGCGCTGCTCCGCGACAAACGCGGCCGCGTCGGCGGTTTCTTCGCTCGTCGGCGCACGGCCCACCGCGGTTTCATAACCGCGACGAATTGCCGCTTGCAAGTCGTCCCCTGCCTTGCCGCGCAGTTCTTTGGCAAACGCTTTCGCATACTCGCGAATCTGCGGGTTGTTCATGATCGCCAGCGCTTGCGGGGCGACGGTCGTCGTGGGACGGCCGCCGACGCTGACCAACGGCTCGGGCTGGTCGAACAGTTGCATCAGCGTGATGAGCCGGCTGCGTTTGATCGTGAAGTAAATGCTTCGACGGCGATGGCTTTCGTCGAGCGAGCCGGGACCGAACTGCGTCTGGTCGAGGGTTCCGCTGACCGCGAGCATTGCGTCGCGGATGACCTCGGCTTCGAGCCGTTGCGTGGTGCGCCGCCAGAGCCAGACGTTCTCCGGGTCGACCTTCGCGTGATCGGCGTCGTGCGCGCCGGACTGCATGTAGACGCTGCTGGTCATCATCAACCGGTGCAGCGGCTTGAGCTTCCACCCGCCGCGAATCAACTCGCCGGCGAGATAATCGAGCATTTCCGGATGCGTGGGCGGCGTCCCTTGCTTGCCGAAATCGCTCGTCGTGGCGACGATGCCGCGGCCGAAATGATGCAGCCAGAGGCGATTGACGATTACGCGGGCGAGCAGATGGCCCGCGCCGCGATCCGTATCGGTGATCCAATTGGCGAGCGAAGCGCGGCGGAAGCTCGTTCGTGCTCCTGCCGGCGGTTTCTGCCGCCAGCGGTCGGCGCCGTCGGGCAATTGCATTAGGACTTGCAAGAAGCTCGGTGTGGCGACGCCCTCCTTCGCGTCGCAGTTGCCGCGGCGGAGGAAGTAGGTTTCGTTGAAGAAATCGGCGCCCTGCGTGTGGTGGCGAATCGGCGTGACGCCTTCGCTGCACACCATCATCTTGACCGTATTCGGCTGCGGGGCTTTGGCCAGGTGCGCCTGCACGGCGGCGTTCTTCGACTTCCAACCCTCGTCTTGCGGCGCGAACCATTTGAGCAGCGCGGCTTGCTGTTCGGCGCTCCGATTGTCGCCCGGCAGATCGAGCAGCGCCACAATCTCCGCAGGCGTGCCGCCGTCGAACGAAAGCGGCGCCGGCGCGGAGGTAATCGAAAGCCGCAGGCGGCCGATATTGTGGCCGGCGTTGTTCTCGAACTTGAGCGTGAACGTAACGATCCGCTCGCCCGACTCCTTCTTGGCGTCGGCGGCGACAGTCTGCGGCGGCTCGGCGGCGTCGTAGATCGCGGCGTGGTTCTTGCCGAACTGGGGATCGACGGCCCACGCCGATTTGGCATCGCCGTCGATCGTCGCTGCGACGGGAAGACCTTTCTGCTCGAATGTCGCCCGAGGGTTGGATAGCGCGAGCGGTTTGGCATCGGCCGGGTTGTTCGCGGGCGCGACGTGCACCTTGAGATCGGTCAGCGCGAAATTGCCGTTGCTCGCTCGGCCGGGACCTAGCTTGACCATCGACTCATCGGCGAGCGCTTCGACGCGAACGCCGGTGATCGCCGCGGAACCGATGCGGGCGGAAATCGCGTAAGTGTCGAATTGCGGATTCGTGCCCGAGGCCAGCAGCGATCCGTCGGGCTGTTTGGCAAGCGTCGCGCCGCCTTGCGACTTGAAGTCGGCCGCGTCGAGAACGATCCAGCCATTTTGCACCAGCGGCGGGCGGTTCGTCTCCCACGCCGCGAACTTGCCCGGCAACTCGTCGCGCTCATAGGCGGCGAGTGCTGCGGCGAGCGGCGCGTGCTCGCGGTCGAAAGCTTCCTTCGCCGCGCGATAGCCGTCGGGATCGAGATTCACGTCGATGTTACCGCGGACCGTCGTGGTGAACGTCGAGATGAATCGGTAATAGTCTGCCTGCGGAATCGGGTCGTATTTGTGATCGTGACACCGGGCGCAACCGACCGTCAGTCCCAGAAACGCCACGCCCGTCGTCGCCGCCATATCGTCGAGCGCGTCGTAGCGGGTCCGCTCGACTTCGTTGGCCGTAATCTGCGTCGGAAACACGCCAGCGCCGAGAAACCCGGTCGCCTTGAGCGCGAGCGGATCGTCGGGCGCGAGTTCATCGCCGGCCAATTGCCAGCGAACGAACTGGTCGTAGGGCATGTCGCGATTGAGCGCTTCGATCGCGAAGTCGCGGAAGTGATACGCGAACGGGCGATCGTAGTCCTGCTCGAAGCCGTGGCTCTCCGCGAATCGGGCAACGTCGAGCCAGTGCCGGCCCCAGCGTTCGCCGTAGTGCGGACTCTCCAGCAAGCGGTCGATCAGCTTGCGATACGCTTCCGGCGAGTCGTCCTTGACGAACGCGTCGATCTCCTCGGGCGTCGGCGGCAGGCCGATGAGGTCGTAATACGCCCGGCGGACGAGCGTGCGGCGGTCGGCGGGCTCGTTCGGCCGGAGGCCCTTCTCTTCGAGCTTGGCGAGCACGAAGCGGTCGATCGGCGTTCGCGGCCAGGCTTCGTTCTTCACGGCCGGCGGTTCGACGACCTTGAGCGGCTGGAACGACCAGAAGTTTCTCGCGTCGGGCGCGACCGTCCGCTCGGTCCA
>QEVJ01000149.1 GCA_003576845.1 Planctomycetota bacterium | reverse complement strand
GGTCTTGAAGAACCACGTTTCCTTCCGCCTGCGCGACGAGCCGGACAACTTTCCGCCGTTCGGCGCGGTGCTCGGCAAATTGCGGCCCGTGGACAAACCGCTCCCCGCGTTCGTTCAGTTGCCGGACGTGATGTCGAACAACGGGTACGATTTGCCGGGGCAACGGGCGGGGTTTCTCGGCGCGGGCTACGATCCGCTGATTGCCGGCGACCCGAGCGCGCCGCGGTATGAAGTGCCGGGCCTGGGATTGCAGCGCGGCGTGTCGCTTGCGCGCGTGCAAGAACGCCGGGAGCTGCTCGCGCGGCTCAATCGCGATGCGGCGATCTCAGGGCAAGCGGCGTCGAGCCGGCTCGAGCAATTTCACGACAAGGCGTATCGGTTGCTCTCGTCGCCGGAGGCGCGCGAGGCGTTCGACCTGAGCCGCGAGCCGCCGAAGGTGCGCGAGCGGTACGGACTGCCGGATCGCGTCGATCGCTCCGTCGAAGCCCGCAAGTTCGGCGGATTGCCGCACTTGGGCCAATGCACGCTCTTGGCGCGGCGGTTGGTCGAGGCGGGCGTGCGGCTGGTGACGATCGCTTCGGGACGGCGATTCGATCAAGCTTGGGATACGCACCGCGATCACTTTCCGCTGCTCAAACGCTCGTTGCTCCCGTATTTCGATCGGGCGCTTTCCGCGCTCTTGGCGGATCTCGCCGAGCGGGGTCTGCTGGACGAGACGCTGGTGGTGGCGATGGGTGAGTTCGGGAGGACGCCGCGGCTCGGGCAGATCACGAGCAGTGCCGGAGCGGCGCCGGCGGGACGCGACCATTGGCCGCATTGCTATACGGTTGTGTTGGCCGGGGGCGGAATTCGCGGCGGCGTCGTGCACGGAGCGTCCGATCGCCACGCCGCATATCCGGCCCGCGACGCGGTAACGCCGGAAGACATCGCCGCGACGATCTATCGCGCGCTGGGCGTCGATCACCGCGAGCGGATCGTCGATGCGTTGGGGCGGCCGCAGCACTTGGCGCTGGGCGAGCCGATCGAGGGGCTTTTTTAGTGGGCAGAGGGCAGAAAGTCGCTTACGCCAATAGCCGACATTCTGCCCCAGGCTCACTTACAACCCATCGGTGTTGAGCGTCGTCGTCGGAGTATTCGACATGCGGTCGGCTAGAGAATGCCGCCGGCCATGATCGAGATGCCTTTGAGGGCCATTTTGAGTTCGTCGGCGTTGGGCGCGGCTTCGATGGCGACCTGGCGATCGACGAGCTCCGTTTCGACGAGTCCCTTGAGGCTCATCGTGAAGTCCTGCATTCCTTCGCCGGCGCCGATGCGGATCGCACTGGCCAGCTTGTCGTCCTGGGCTTCGATGACGAGCTTCTGCACGACCGGCGTGTAGAGCATAAGTTCGACGGCCGGGACGCGAGAGACGCCGTCGACGATCGACGGCAGCAGCTTTTGGGCGACGATGCCGCGCATGTTGGCGGCGATCGACATCCGCACGGCGTGGTGCATGTCGGAGGGGAACAGGTCGAGAATGCGGCCGATGGTGGTGGCGGCGCTCGAGGCGTGAATCGTGGCGAACACGAGGTGGCCCGTTTCGGCGGCTTGCATGGCGGTCATGAACGAGGTGCGGTCGCGCATTTCGCCGACGAGCATGACGTCAGGGTCTTCGCGGACGACTTGTTTCATGCCGTGCTCGAAATCGACGACGTCGAGACCGATTTCGCGCTGCGTGACGAGGCACTTGTCTTCGGTGAAGACGAATTCGATCGGGTCTTCGAGGGTGATGATGTGGCGGCGGTGCTGGTGGTTGATGAAATCGAGCATCGAGGCGATGGTCGTGCTCTTGCCGGAGCCGGTCGGCCCGGCGACGAGGACCATGCCTTGCTGGTGGTGGCAGAGTTTTTCGAGGGTGGGCGGCAGGTGGAGCGAGGCGAAGTCGGGGACTTTGGCGTTGACCTTGCGGGCGACGAGACCGAGGCGGCCCATCTGGCGAAAGACGCTCAAGCGGAACCGCCAGGTGGTGTCGTCGATGGTGAGCGTGTAGGCGAAGTCGGCGCCGCCTGTGGCTTCGAGCATCGCGCGGAGCCGGTCCGTGAGCAGAGGATCGACGAGCCGCTGCATTTCGGCATCGTCGACGGGGGGCCGGTTGAGCGGCCGCAGCGCCCCCGTCACGCGGACGAACGGGGGCTTGTCGGGCTTCATGTGCAAATCGCTGCCGTCGAGCTTGACGACGGCGCGGAAGAGCTTGTCGATTTCGAGTTCCGCAGTTGACACGTTTTCGTTGGTCCTTGGGGGAGATTCGATGCGCTACCCAGCGATGAAGCTATAAAGTGCGAATAGTATTCCTAAGCGTTTTCGAGAGGCCGACGAATTCGGTCCGCAAGTAATAACGCGGCGAGAAACAATTGGGCATGGTCGTGGTTACGTACGCTCTTCCACTTGGCGAAGGCGGCCGCGACGCGGTCGACAAGCTCCTTCGCATCGCTCCGCAAGAAGACTCGAGCGAGGTTGTAATCGGCATGATGACGCGCTTCCTGCGCCTCGACGAATGTCTCGGCGACATCCTTCAACTCTTTCGGAACCGGCATCGCTGGAGCCGCCGAATGCAGAAAAACAGGAAGGCCGCCGCTGGCATACCATTTGGAAACGGCCTTCATGTCACCGTGAGCGAACGCGCGACCGACAAGATTTCTTACCTTTTGCTTTGTCGAGAGTAGCTTACTCGCGTCGGAAACGAGTAAGTGAAACAACGCGTAGTACGCTGTAGACAAGGCGCGGCGCAAGCTGGCTTGGCGCGGTCGCCGGCGTTCCTTGCGAATCAACATTGTCGCCTGGCTTAGCAAATCTTCCGCCAAACTCATTGGGCAAGTCCGCTCGTATAAAGAGTTTCGTCGACGCGACTGCGGAAGGAAATGTAAGGCCATCGTTTCTCAGCAAAACGTTGCGCTGCCGAGAATAGTATCCGACGAGCACTCTCCGACTCGATAACGAATCCAGGATCCTCCATCCGATCCCCGTCGACGATTGCGCGAATCCAGATGGAGTCTTCGCCGCTGCTATCGCTTCCGGTCTGAAACTTCAATTCGGAGATCCATGCGGGGAGCGCGGGCTTTGCCCATCGTTCGATCCGCTTGCCGGCCCGCAAGGCCTCGGAATCGGCGAACCGATCGGGGGGGACGATCTCGATGATTTGGGCAAGCGCGGTTAGTGCCGCTTCCACTCGGCGCTCGGTGGGCTTCTGCTCGGTACACGCCGCGACAAATGCGGCGACGCTGGCGTGCAATTGCTGCTGTTCGTCGTTGCCGAGAAACTCGAAATCCTCACGATCGTAGCCCTCTACCGCCTGGGGTGTTAGCCACGACTCGCTTCTTGTTACTAATTCCGTGAGTGTTCCAGAATCCCATTTCTTTGCACTAAGGTCTACCTGCATCAATTGAAGCTGGCGATACGCAATGCCCAGATTATCCAGAAACTCCCAAAGCGCCATAGAACCAATCCCCCCGTCGCGACAATGTACCGCAAGTCATCATCTTACAGGAATTCCTCGCACGGCCATCACTCGCTTGGTCTCCCCAATAGTATACTCGCCGAAGTGGAAGATGCTGGCGGCGAGGGCGGCGTCGGCTTTGCCGATGAGGATGGCGTCGGCGAGGTGTTGCGGCTTGCCGGCGCCGCCGCTGGCGACGACGGGGATCGAGACGGCGTCGCTGACCGCGCGGGTGATTTCAAGGTCGTAGCCGTCCTTGGTGCCGTCGGCGTCCATGCTGGTGAGGACGATTTCGCCGGCGCCGAGGGCGTCGACTTCACGCGCCCAGGGGACGGCCTCTCGGCCCGTCGGGACTCGGCCGCCGTTGATGTGGACTTCCCAGACCTCTCGGCCGTCGCGCTGGACGCGCTTCGGGTCGATATTCACTACGATGCACTGGCTGCCGAAGCGGCGGGCGGCGGCGCGGACGAACTCGGGATCGCGGCAGGCGGCCGAGTTGATCGAAACCTTGTCGCAACCGGCGTTGAGCAGGGCGCGAATGTCGTCGAGCGAACGGATTCCGCCGCCGACGGTGAGCGGCATGAAGATAACCTCGGCCGTCCGGCGGACGACGTCGAGCATGATGTCGCGGCCTTCGTGGCTGGCCGTGATGTCGAGGAAGACCAGCTCGTCGGCCCCTTCCTGCTCGTAACGGGCGGCCACGGCGACGGGATCGCCGGCGTCGCGGAGATTGACGAAGTTCGTCCCTTTCACGACGCGGCCGCGGTCCACGTCCAGGCAGGGAATGACGCGTTTGGCGAGCATGAAGGGGAGACCACCGAGGGTAAGCCGCCGGCTCCGCGGCTGGGTGCAAGTGCGACCGCCTGACGAGACACCGTTACGGCCGAATGGTTCCGTTCTCGACCGCGGGAGAGAGATGATCGGGCCGAAAGGTATCGTTTCATCGTAAGTACGCTCGCAAAGTCCGTCAATTCGCGAGGTCAGGAGGCGGCGTGCCAAAATCGGACTTCTACGGCCGGGCCGTCTCCTGCTAGCATACGCGGCCGAAGCAGGGTTTTTTGCGGCAGTTACCGCGCCTGTGCCGGGCCAGGAAGGGGCGCTCGATGCTTTCGATTCTCGACGTGCCTGCGGCGCTTGCGCCCGAGTTTCCGTTTCCCTATCCGGGCCACCAGCGCGGGCCGCTCGTGGAAGCGTTCGCCGAGCGGTACCTTCGGGATCAACGGGAACGCTGGCCGCTCGAGCACGCTTGGACGTACGTTCCGGCGCATTGGACGAGCTATGCCTGTTGCGTCTCGCGGCGGAAACGGCTCGGCCGCCGGTTGGCGATCGAGCGCATGCGGCGATTTCTGGCGTCGCTGCCGCCGGGGCGAAGGTATTTCACGATTTCCCAGCACGACGATGGCCTGGTGCAGCGGGGGCTTTGCCGTCCGAACCGGCCGATCTATGAATTCAGCGCCGGGGGATGCGGCGACGTGCCGATTCCTCTATTGTGCGATCCGCATACGCCCGTGGCGCGGCGGCGCGACATTCGGGCGTCGTTCGTCGGGGCGCTGTCGACGCCGACGCAGCGGTATCCGGCGCGCGACGCGATGGCCGCGGCGCTGGCGGGCAGACCGGAGTATCTCGTCCGCGACGTAACGCCGGTCTGGGGCGAACGCGACGACCGCTCGCTCTCGACAAAGACGGCGGAGTTCGTCGACGTGATGTGCCGATCGGTGTTTGCGCTTTGTCCGCGTGGGTACGGCAAGACGTCGTTCCGGTTGTACGAAGCGATGCAGCTCGGTTGCGTGCCGGTTTACATTTACGACGAGCCGTGGCTGCCCTACTCGGACGCGATCGATTGGAATGAAATCTGCGTGCTCGTTCACGTGCGCGAGGCCGATCGGCTGCACGACATTTTGGCGAGCAAAACGGAGCGCGAGATTCAGGCGATGCGGCGGCGCATCGCGGAGCTTTGGTCAGAGTATTTCACGCTAGAGGGCGTGATGCGGCAGATTCCGAGGTATCTGAACGCGGCGGCAAAAGGGCGGCTGGACGACGTGCCGGCTCGCGGCGGCGGGTTGCGCGTCGCGGGTTGAGGCAGTCGTGGCGACGCAGCGTCAGGCCGGCGCGGATTTGCGTCCCGCGATCATGGCGAGTCGGTTGCCGCTTGGCCTGACCTACGGAGCCGACCTACGACGTTACGTTCGAACCAACGCGATTCTGGCACGCAACGGCGATCGGCACATGGCGCGATTCATTCTTATCGACGGTTCGCTGCGCGATGGGCGGGGGCATCACGACAGCTATGCGCGGCGAATTCTGGAGTCGGCGGAGCGGTTTGGCTATCGCGTCGTGCTCGCGCCGAATCGCAACTTCTCCGCGGCGTCGCTGCCGCCAGCGTGGCGTTGCGAGCCGGTGTTCGAGCATGCGGTCTACGATGACTCGCTGTTGATGCCGGACTGGGGCGATGCGGCGCCGCGGGGCGCGGCGCTTTGGTTGCGGAACTTCTCCGAGCGGTGGCAGACGGTGCGACGCGCCGGGCGGCGGAAGCGAATCGTGCGGAGTCACGCCGAAGGATTTCGCGCCCTGTTCGATCGCGTGCACCCGCGGCCGGGCGACCAGATTTTTCTCGCGGCGGCATCGGAACTCGTACTCTCGGGACTTGCCGCCGCGGCGCGTCGCGACGCGCGGATGGCATCGGTCGATTGGCACGCCATGTTTCACTTCAACAACCTGATCGGCCGGCCCGAGGAGTACGCGGCGCAGACGTATCGCCGGGCACGGCTGGCGCGGGCGCTGGCGGCAGCACGGGACGTGCTCGGGCATGCGCGGCTGCACTGGTATGCCACGACGGCGGAACTGGCCGTGGAACTGGCGGCGCACGGAGCGGGAAACGTGCGGGAGATTGGGTATCCGATCGACGATGCGCTGCGAACCTGCGGCCGGCACGAGCGGCGGCCGGGACCGCTGCGGATTACGTTCGCCGGCGACGCGCGGCTCGAAAAAGGGTTTCAGCACTTGCCGGCGATCGTCGACGGCGTGCTTTCGGACGGCGATCTCGCGCCGCGCGTGCAGTTCGTGATTCAGGCCAACTTCGCGTTCCGGCTGCCGTGCCGCCGCCGGAATCTGCCGGTCGTCGCGGCGCGCGAGGCGCTCGAACGCCACGGCGAATCCAGGGTCGTGTTGCTTCGCGATCCGCTCGACGAGGCGGCCTATCGGCGATTGATTCTCGACGCGGACTTGTTCGTATTGCCTTACGATGCGCGGCACTATTACGCGCGGTGCTCGGGCGTGCTGGTCGAGGCCCTGAGCGCGGGCATTCCGGTGATTGCTCCGGCGGATTGCTGGATGGCGGCCCAATTGTTGAGATTCGGAGCGTCCGCGAAGCGCGGTTTTATGAACGAGCACGACGATGCTTCGGTGGACTCAGTTCCAGGGCTAGTGGCGCAAAGTCTCGCCGAGTTTCCTGCGCTGGTCCGCGGCGCAGTCGCCGATTACGATCGTCTTCGGGCGGCGGCGGCGCGATTCGCCGTAGGATGGACCCGCTGGCATCATCCGACGCGAATCGTGGCGGAGATGCTCAGCGGCGCGACGACGCTCTATGGCGATGCCGCGACGGCACACGGCAATCGCCGTTCGGCATAACGGCGGCTTATCAGCCTGTTGAAAAAGGAGACAGACCCTTGGGAAAGTGCGTCTTTCGCCACAAATTGCAATGTGCCTAAGAGGGTCAGTCCCCTTTTTCAACAGGCTGTTATGCGGGCCGATGAACGTTTCCGTCATCATTCCGGCGCTCGACGAAGCGGCTCGCATTCGGGAGAGCATCGACCGGGCATGGGTGGCCGGCGCGGACGAGGTCATCGTCGTCGACGGCGGCAGCAGGGACGGCACGGCCGACATTGCAGCGGCGGCGCGGTGTGAACTTGTCGCCAGTCGGCGCGGCCGGGCGCGTCAACAGAACGCCGGCGCGGCGCGGGCGACGGGGGGCGTGCTGTTGTTTCTGCACGCGGATAATTGGCTCGCCGCCGGGGCGGTCGATCAGGTTCGCCGCGTGCTTGGGGATTCGCGGGGCGCGTGGGGCGCGTTTCGGCAGCGGATCGAGGCGGCCGGCATTGGGTATCGCCTGCTGGAACTGAGCAATTGGCTGCGGGCCGCGTGCGTGCGGCGGCCGTATGGCGATCAAGGGATTTTCGTGCGGCGGGCCGCGTTCGAGGCGGTGGGCGGATTCCCCGACGTGCCGCTGATGGAAGACGTGCTGCTGGCGAAGCGTCTGGCGGCTTTGGGACGGCCTCGCCTTCTGCGCGGACCGCTGTACGTGAGCGCGCGGCGATGGCAAGCCCGCGGCGTCGTGCGGCAGACGCTGCAAAACTGGTCGCTGCTGGCACGGGCGCGACTCGGGGCGCGGCTCGACGAGCTTGCGGCAGAGTACGAAGGGCGCGAATAGGGCCGGTTGCCTGTGGTAGTGGATCGTGGGCAATGGATCGTGCGCCGTGGGGCTTGGTCATTTGGTCGGAAGTGTAAAAAAGTTGCTTGTAAACGGGGCGCTTTTCTGGTATGAAGATGTCGGCACGGGTTCGTGCGCGTCGATCACCGCGCATTGGAGGGTTTGCGCGTGCGCTTGCCGAGATATTGAGAAGCGCGGCCGCGAGGGGGCGAAATACGCGGCGGACGGGACCGGCCGAGCGAGGGAGTTTTTGAACGTTAACCCCCCGATTTCCCGCGGTTTTGTTCAATAACTCAATGCGATTGCCGCGCGGGATTTCGCGTTGGGCGGGGAGGGTCTGGAGTCACGCCGATTCGCGGAAGTCGAGCCGGTAGAGGCGGCTGTAAAGCTCGCAGCGTTTCATCAGTTCGTCGTGCGTGCCGACGTCGATTGCGCGGCCGGCGTCCATGACGAGGACGCGGTCGGCGAGCGCGAGCACGCTCATGCGATGCGTGATGACGATCGCCGTGCGGCTCTTGACGAAATCGGCGAGGACTTTTTGGATGAGTTGTTCGCTTTCGAGATCGACCTGGCTCGTGGCTTCGTCGAGGATCAGAATCGCCGGGTCGCGGAGGATGGCTCGGGCGAGCGCGATCCGCTGCCGCTGGCCGCCGGAGAGGCGATTGCCCGAGGGACCGACGATGGTGTCGTAGCCGCGTTCGAGCTTTTCGGTGATGAACTTGTGGGCGTGGGCTTGTTTGGCGGCGGCGATGACCTGGTCGCGGGTCGCGTCGGGATTGCCGTAGCGGATGTTGGCGTAGACCGATTCGTCGAAGAGCGAGGTCTCTTGGGTGACGAGTCCGATTTGGCGGCGGAGTTGCCTCATGCGAACGTCGCGGACGTCGACGCCGTCGATCTTGACGCTGCCGGAGGTCGGATCGAAGAACCGCGGAATCAGGTTGGCGAGCGTGCTTTTGCCGCAGCCGTTGGGACCGACGATGGCCAGCGTTTCGCCGAAGCGAATCGTGAGGTCGATATCCCGGAGAACCGTTTGCGTCGCGTTGTAGCCGAAGGTGACGCGCTCGAAGGCGATCTCCTTGCGGTGCCTGGGCAAGGGGAGCGGGCGTTTGGGATCGACGATCGACGGCTCGCGGTCGAGGACTTCGTAGACGCGGTCGGCGGCGACGTAGGCGCGCTGCAAGTGGCCCCAGACATCGCCGATCTTGCGGACGGGATCGCTGACGCCGGCGAGCATGGCAAAGAACAAGAGCAGATCGGCCGGCTTGAGGGGTCGGTCGCTCATCCAGATGCCGAAAAGGTGCGTCTGCTCGTTGAGGACGAGGTGCGCGCCTGCCAGGACGGCGACGGCGATGAGCAGGATGCCCATGACTTCGGTCGTGGGGCGGACGAAGGCGTCGTATTTGGCGATCTTCATCGCCTTGCGGTAATACTCCTTGGAGACCTTGTGGAATCGCCAGCGTTCGTGGCGCTCCATGGTGAAGGCTTTGACGATCTTGATGCCGCCGAGGGTTTCGGCGAGGACTTTGTAGATGACGGACATTTCCTCCATCGCGCGGCGGCTGGCCCGCTTCATCGACTTGGCGAGGCTGTTGATGAGCAAGGCGGCGACGGGGACGACGATCAGCGAGACGAGCAAGAGCGGCCAGCAGATCCAGGCGGCGCCGGCGAAGCAGGCGGCCATTTTGAGCGGCTCGCGGACGGCCCGGCCGAAGAAGAGTTGGATTCCCAGCGCGACGCAGCCGGCGTCGTTGGTGAACCGCGAGATGAGGTCGCTCGTGGACTTGTCGCCGAAGCTGGCGAGGTCCATGCGGAGCGTGCGGCGGTAGAAGTTCTTGCGGAGTTGGAACGTGGCGAGCTGGGCGAGACGTTCTACGAGCAACTGGCCGAGGACGACGAAGGCGCTTTTGACGATCGTGCCCACCAGGAGCGCGGCGATGGCAAGGGCGAGCGTTTGGAACGGTTCGAGTGGGAGGTGCTCGTTGATCCAGGGCTGCGCGCGGCGGAGGCGGGCGGCGTAGGTTTGTTCGGCGTCGCGGCGGGTTTCGGCGTGGCCGATGGCGCGTTTGAGTTGTTTTCGCTCGCTGTCGCCGGCGGCGGCGGGGAGCTTCGCTTCGGCGGCGGCGATTTCGGCGGCGGCTTTGGCGGCGCTGGCGTCGGCGGCTTGGATTTCGTCGGCTACCCAAACGTCGAGCCGCTTGCCAGTGAAGACGACGTTTACGACGGGGTAGAGCGTGCCGATGTTGCCGCCCCAGAGGACGGCGACGAGCAAGGCACAGACGACGGCTCCGCCGATCGTCCAGCGATATCGGGCGGCGAGGCGGAGCGTCCTGACAAAGTTGCCCATCCGTGGAGTCCTTACGCGCGCCGGAGCATCGTGCTAGCAGCGACATCGCCGCGCGCACTGCGTCCCCGGCAGCGTGCGGCGCTCGTATCCCATCGCCAAATTCGGCAGGCGAATCGTAACACATCGGCCTGCGGCGACAAAGGCCGGAAACTTTGCCCAAAGCCCGCCAGGCCCGCGGAAGGCCGAAGTCTTCCCAGCATCAACCGGTTCTCACCGCGGGGCGCGCAATGCCTTTTCGCTCAACTCGTCCTGCCAACTCTGAAGTTTGGACAGGGCGGCCAGGGGCGTGAGTTCGTCGAGATTCAATTCGCGCAGCTCGTCCAAGAGCGGGTGTTCGACGGGTGCGAAGAGCGTGAGTTGCAAATCTCCGGCGCGGCGGCGGTCGGCCTTGGCGAGCTTCGAGCGGCCGTTGCGGTCGAGGTGCTCGTCTTCGAGTTGGGCGAGGATTTGCTTGGCCCGTTCGTTCACCGAGCGGGGGACGCCGGCAAGGCGGGCGACGTGGATGCCGTAGCTCTTGTCGGCCGCGCCGGGGACGATCTTGTGCAGGAACACCACGTCGTCTTGCCATTCGCGGACCGCGACGTTCAGGTTTCGCACGGCGGAAAGCGAGTCGGCCAGCTCGGTCAGTTCGTGGTAGTGCGTGGCGAACAGCGTTCGGCAGCCGACGGCGTCGTGCAAGTGCTCGACGATCGCCCAAGCGAGCGCGAGGCCGTCGTAAGTGCTCGTGCCGCGGCCGATCTCGTCGAGAATCACGAGGCTCCGCGGCGTGGCGTTGTGGAGGATGCGGGCCGTTTCGGTCATCTCGACCATGAACGTGCTCTGGCCGCGGGAAAGCTCGTCGCTCGCGCCGACGCGAGCGAAGATGCGGTCGGCCACGCCGATCGTCGCGCATCGGGCCGGGACGAAGCTGCCGATTTGCGCCATCAGGGTCACGAGCGCGACCTGGCGGATGTAGGTGCTCTTGCCGGCCATGTTGGGACCGGTGATGAGGAGCACGCGAGCGTTCGGCTTCGCGTCGCGGTCGTTGGCGAGCGAAGAATCGCGTTTGCCGCGCGACTGGCGGCGCGCGAAGTGCGGGGCCTGGACCGGTTCGCCGTTGGGGTTTGTTCGGTCGGGGTTTGTTCGGTCGGGGTTTGTTCCGTCGGGGTTTGTTCCGTTGGGGTTTGTTCCGTCGGGGTCGCGTCGGCGAAGGGATTCGCCTCCTACAGCGCGTGCGGCGCCGTCGCAGTCGCTCGCTTCGTCGACACCTACGCCGGTCGGGTCGATCACTCCGGCCGTCGTGTCGTTGGGCACGAACGTTCCCGCGGGCGTCAGCACGTCGAGCACCGGATGCCGGCCGTCGACGATGCTGAGCACCGGCTCTTCGACGACGAGCGGCCGGCAATAGCCCCGATCGCGAGCGAGCGCCGCCAAACCGGCCAGGACGTCGATTTCGGCCAGCGCCGCGGCGGTCGATTGCAAGCTGCGGCCGTGGGCTTGCACGGCGTCGCGCAGCTCGACGAACAGCTCGTATTCCAGCTCCTTGGCGTTCTCGTCCGCGGCGAGGACTTTCTCTTCGTACTCCTTCAGTTCGGGCGTGATGTACCGCTCGGAGTTCTTGATCGTCTGTTTGCGAATGAAGTGGGCGGGGACTTTCTCGCGCTGGGCGTTCGTCACTTCGAGGTAGTAGCCGAACACCTTGTTGTAGCCCACCTTGAGACTCGGGATGCCGCTCGTGGCGATTTGCTCGGCCTGATATTGGGCGATCCACTGCTTGCCGCCGGCGGCCAGATCGCGGAGTTCGTCGAGCCGCGGGCTGCAGCCGGGGCGAATGAAGCCGCCGTCCCGCGCGGAGAGCGGGCAGTCGTCGGCGAGGGCCGCGTCGAGCTTGGCGCGGAGGTCTGGGCACAAGTCCAACTGGTCTTCGAGCCGGGCGAAGAGCGCGCTCTTGCGTCCGGCGAGCTTGGCCTTGAGGCTCGGCAAACCGCGGAGCGTGCGGCCGATGAAGCTCAAGTCCCGCGGACTGGCGCGGCCGGTCGTCGCGCGGGCGAGCAAGCGGGCGAGGTCGTATACCTTTCGCAAATGGTCCGAAAGCGCGGCGACCAGCGGTGCGTCGCCGACGAGTTCTTCGATCGCGTCGAGCCGTTCTTCGATCGCCGCAACGTCGACGAGCGGCGCCGAGAGCCACTCGGAGAGCCGTCGCGAGCCCATCGGCGTCGCGGTCCGGTCGAGGACGCCGAGAAGCGATCCTTCGCGGCGACCGTCGCGCATCGTGCGGGCAATCTCCAAACTGCGCCAGGTGGCTTCGTCGATTTCGAGGGCGTGGCCGGGGCGATAGGGAACGAGCCGGTCGATGTGGGCGAGCGATGCCTTTTGGGTTTCGGCGAGGTATTCGAGCACGGCGCCCGCGGCGCGAATCGCCGCCGCATCATCCGCGGAGAATCCAAATCCTTCGAGCGACTTCGTGCCGAAGTGGCGGGCGAGCGTCTCTTGGGCGGTCGCGAGCGAGAACGCCCAGGCGGGGCGGCGCGTGATCGTGAGCTGTTCGCTCAAATGACGCGGCAACGGCTCGGCTTCTTCGGCGACGAGGCATTCCGCCGCGCCGATGCGGGCGAGCTCGTCGGCGAGGCGGCGCGGCTCGACGCGTGCCGCTTGAAACCGGCCGGTCGACAGTTCGACCCAGGCCAGGCCGGCGACGGCGCCCGCGTTCGCTGCCGCGGTGCGTGCGTACGGGCCGGAATCCACGACCACCGCGGCGAGATAATTGCTCTCGCGCGGGTCGAGCAGGGCGTCGTCGGTGAGCGTGCCGGGGGTGACGATCCGCGTGACTTCGCGGCGGACGAGGCCCTTGGCCTTCTTCGGGTCTTCGACCTGGTCGCAGATGCCGACGCGGTAGCCGCTTTTGATGAGCTTGCCGAGATAGTTTTCGAGCTGGTGGTAGGGAAAGCCGGCCATCGCCGTGGCGCCTTCGCCTTTTTCGCGGCTGGTGAGCGTCAGTCCGAGGACGCGGGCGGCGGTTTTGGCGTCGTCGTGAAACAGCTCGTAGAAGTCGCCCATGCGAAACAGGAGGATCGCCTCGGGACAGGCCCGCTTGGCGTCTTCGTACTGCTGCATCATGGGCGTCGCCGCCATCCGTGCCTCCGCAAATCCCGGCGTGCGGTCTCCAGGCGCCAGTTCTCGCTACTTTCCGAACGGACCGACGGGCTTGACGGCGGGCGCCGTTTCCTCGGGTTGGCTGGGCGGGGGAATCATCGGCCAACCCATGGTGAGCGCGAGCAAAATACACGCGATGACGTAGACCATGTAGTGCATCACGGCATTGCCGATATCGAGATCGAACGCGGCGAGCGAGATGATTGCGCCCACGGCCAGGAATGGCAAGATCACGACGGCGCCGAGAATCGGTTCGTCGCCGAGCCGGCGATATTCGAGCGGAACCAACATGTAGTACGCGAGCCACAGCGCGAGATAGCCGACCGAGCAGGCGAGCGCCCGGACGATCGCGTCGATGCCGCGGTACGGTTCGAGTTCATCGTTCCGCAGGAACGCATAGCCGGCGATGGCGAGCGGGGGCGCGATGACGAACGCGGCGGGGGCGAGCAAGAACCAGGGAATCTCGGTCTTGTCCTCGTACATCATGCCGATTGCGAACGCCAGGCCGAACGCGGCCACGACGCCGACGATGATGCCCGCGAGCGCGCCTTTGCTGAGCCGGGTTTCCTTGCGTTCGATCGGCTTGAGGACCAGCTTGCCGGCCGCGTCTTTGGTGCCGCCGTGGGCGCGGTCGTCGATCTTGACCTGCTGGTCGAGCTTGGGGATCGTGATCGGCTTCTTGCACTTCGGGCACGGACCCTTCTTGCCGGCGAACTTGTCGCTGACTTGAAAACGGGCGTGACAGCTTGGGCACGTAACGGGTATCGGCATCGAGCAACTCGCAAGCGGCGAACGTCCAACAGCAACCAGCACCTGCGTCGGTCGGATGCGATACAGCGAGAGCGCCGCGGCCGCGAAAGGGCCGCAGGACGGCGGGCGTTGCGAACGGCCGTCGCCAAGCCCCGCGATGTGCCTCTGCTCCGATCCGACGGATCGCCTTGCCGCCCCCAACGCGGCAAGCTTCTTAGTGCCTATCCCGAAACCACAAACTGCAGGAGACGAATCCTTTCGCCGAAAACGCTCGCTAACGAATCCTCGGCGAAGGGATTCGCCTCCTACAATTT
>QEVJ01000148.1 GCA_003576845.1 Planctomycetota bacterium | reverse complement strand
ACCCAACCGTTCCATTCTCGCTGGATTCCGATCGACCAATTCACCCTAACCCGCTAGCCCAACCGACCACGAATTCCAATTCACGCTGAACCAGGACACATCGACATTCGCATCGTGAGATTTTGCCTCTCAACGAAGCTGGTCGAAACGTGGTCCTGGTCCGGCTCGCCGGACTTCGCCTCTTTGCGGCACCCAACGCACTCCGGCGGGCTGTAGCGGCGCTCGTCTTGCGTGGCGACCGTGCCGAACAGCTTGACGAGTTGCGCGAAGTCAATCTGCCCTTGAAAGGCTTGTTCCACGGCAAAGGCATAGGCGTGCAGACCGTCGGTCGTTAGCTGAATGCGACCGCTCACCCGATCGGCAAGGTCCTGTATGAACGCCAGAGCGAAGTCCGGGTTCCGCTCGCCGACAACGTAGCTGATCGCGAGCTTGCTGTCGGCGTCCATCGCCACCCAAGTCCAAACGCTTCCGTGGCCCATCGCGCCGACCTTTTTTGCTTTGTCTTTGCAGCCGCAAAACGACCAGATTTCGTCGGCCTGAACCCGCTTCGACGCGAGATTCCGCACGTAAACGTCGTGATAGTCGCGGGCAAACTGGCCGGCATCGGCCAAGAGCCGCAGGGCTGTGATCTTTGAGACGCCGCTGAGGCGGGCCGTGGCGTTGACGCTGTTGCCCTCGACCAGTGCCGAGAGGATCGTGGCCCGTTTGTCGGAATTGAGTTTTCGCATTTTTAATCTCCATGCTTGACAGCTTAGCATAACTGAATATGCTTAACTGTCAAGCATGGTTACTCTACTTTCACGACGGAGCCAAGAAATGACCGACTTTGGATCGAGCGCAGCGGGAAAGAAGGGCGGCAAAGCGCGAGCCGCAAACCTCACGAAAGAGCAACGGTCGGAAATCGCCAGACAAGCGGCCGTAGTTCGATGGTCTGGCGACGAGGCTTTGCCGATAGTTACCCACGGGTCACCAGACCATCCATTGCTCATCGGAGACATTCAGATTCCCTGCTATGTACTCGACGATGGCAGGCGCGTCTTGCATCAGCGCGGGATGGTAAACGCAATCGGAATGTCACGGGGAAGCAGTGGTGGCACGGGCGGTGACCGACTGGCGAAATTTGTGTCCGGCGACCGGCTAAAGGACTACGTTTCCGCCGAATTGCGCGAGGTGACCGGAAATCCATTGAGATTTCGGATTCGCAGCGGACATCTCGCTTATGGGTACGAAGCGACGGTATTGGCCGACATTTGCGATGCCGTCCTTGAAGCGAGAAAGGCGGGCGTTCTCCAGAAGCAGCAGAGCCACATTGCTACGCGGTGCGAAATACTGGTTCGCGGGTTTGCCCGCGTTGGCATCATCGCGCTTGTTGACGAGGCGACGGGATACCAACGCGACCGCGAACGGGACAGCCTTGCGAAAATCCTCGAAGCATTCGTAGCGAAAGAAATCCAGAAATACCTTAGGACATTCGACCTCGAATTCTACGAGCTAATGTGCGAGGTCCGTGGTGAGCCATTGGAACGAGCAAAGAAACGCCCGAAGTATTTCGGTAAGTTGACGAACAATTTGGTCTATTGCCGACTCGCTCCGGGCGTCCTAGACGAACTGAAAAAACTAAGTCCGGTGGGCGACCGCGGGTATCGGAAAACCAAGCTGTTTCAGGGACTGACCCCCGATTACGGCCACCCAAAGCTCAAAGAACATTTGGCGGGCGTAACGACCGCGATGAAGCTGGCCAAAATTCAAGGAATCGGCTGGGACGACTTCATGAAGCTTCTGGATAAGACGCACCCAAAATTCAAGCCGATGCCGCTTTTTGACGGCCTGGATGCAGCCGAAAGAGAGACGGATTAGGCGTGTGGCAGGCAGTATCGCGACTGCGCGGCCTCGACGCGGGCAATCGACTCAAGGCCAGATATTGATTGCGCCACAACTTGGCTTGTACTTTTCACGACACGAGCTGCACGCAATCCAAGTACAAGCAGCCACAAACACCAGCCCACGATGCCCTCAGCAAAAACGAACCACACCGTTCTGTCTGCCATCCTTGCGCGGGCGTCGTCAATCTTTGCTTGCAGGGCGCGGTGTTTCGATTTCGTGTGGATCGTCGGTTCGCGTGGCGATTTAAGCGCAATCAGGACGAAAAAAGCCGGTGAGAGAAAGTTAGAGCCTCGCAGTACGGCGTTTAACGAGGCGCGACACTCTTGATACGCGAGGTCGTCATGCGAGAAGCCATGCTTCCAAACAAAATCGAAAAGATCATCGCGGATCAATCGAATGTCCGACCGAAACTGTTCTCGGCGTAGCCGGCTGAGTGGGCCAAAATAAACCCAAAGAACGAGCGCAATGGAAATAACCGCCGTAGTTGTTTCATAGAACATGGCTAAGCCTCTTTATCGCCAGACACGTTCAGGCCAGATGACGTTCGCTTCGGGTCGATCCGCTCCTCTAGCTCCTTAATTCTGTCATCCTTTTGGGATCGTTCTTTCATTCGCATCCTGCGTTCGCGAAGTGCCCAAATCGTCGTGGCGGCTGCACCACCAAAGGCAATTTGCGTTCCGATATTCCAGCTTTGAACCCAACTCAGAACGTAGTTTATCCTCGTCGTCTGGCCCGCAGAAGCCTGAACTGGAACCGCTACCCCAAAGTAAGTCACAAGCACGGCTGCGACGGCCCAAATTAGATTTATTCCGATCCTGCCGATAACAGGCCAGCGATGCGCTGCGAGTTGCAATTCGTGATCTAGCTCGGCTTTGGTTTTTTGAGGCCGGGCCTTTCGGTTCTGCTTGGACATGGCGAAGCCAAAGTGGGGTGACGTGAAGTCCCCCTATTATGGCTATTGGGCCATGCAGAACCATTCTATACAAGCGTTTACAATTATGCGCCCCGCCCCGCTTCCCAGCCCGCCTCCAAGGCCGCCCGCAGCAGCGTCATGCCGCTAGTCGCACTGTCCGACGTGATACCCCACCTCGAAACCCGCCTCGAAAGCGGCTTTGAGCAAGGTCATGCCCCGTTCGTCAACCTTCTGGATTCCGCGCGACCATTCCGCCCAGGCAGCCTCTAGTCCGGCGGCTGGCGTAGTGTGTCCCTCTGTCGCAGCCCGTATGATCCGGGCGGCGTTCTCGTTGGGGTCCGGGTTGTGCTGGTGGTCGCGGGTCATCTAGGGTCGCCGGTTAGCGCTGAAGCCAGAAATAGGCCGCTTCAGCAATCAGGACAGCGACGGCGAGGCAAGCCGCTGCGCAGCAGATTCCAAGAAACCACTTCGCTGGTCGGCCATCGTCGCCGTTATTCCAAATCATGCTGCTATTCTAGCAGACGGCCGGCCTGGAAATCCAACGGTCAAAGTAAACCAACACCGTCATAGCGACATATCCAAATGGAGTACCATCTTATAGCAGTTATGCTTCGCGCCGTAAGTATTGAGCTTTTTCGCGCGTGCAAGATGCTTTCCGTGAACGACTTGCGACAAACCGCAAAAGTTACCCAATTCGTGTGGCCGGGGGCTTCCCCCCCTGCGCCTCGATACTAGAATGAAGGAACGTTCGGCCACCGCCATAGCCTTTTGGGCTATCTGACGTTTGCCGCCTGGGCTTGTTGTTCTCGGCGGGGCAGATTCTTGCATCGTTTTGCCAGTTCGATCGAAGGGGAGTAATTTCTAATGTCCAAAGTGAAGGTTCTTGTCGCCGACGACCACGAAGTCGTCCGCAGTGGGTTGGCGAGTCTCTTGAAAGACTCGGAAGTCGACATCGTCGGTGAAGCGTCGAACGGCGACGAAGCCGTGGCCAAAGCCATCAAGCTTCAGCCCGACGTCGTGCTGCTCGACATCCGCATGCCGGGCACGGACGGTTTGACCGCCCTGGAGCGGATTCGGGTCGAAGCGCCCGATTCGCGCGTGGTCATGCTTTCGACCTACGACAATCCGACCTACGTCGCCCGCTCGGTGGCGCTGGGGGCCAGCGATTACGTACTCAAGGGTTCGAGCCGCAAGGAACTGATCGCCGCGATTACCGCGGCCGCCAAGGGCGATGCGCCGTCGAAGACGGGCGAACTCCGCCGCGTGAAGGGCTCGATGGAACGCCGACACAACGCGGCCGACGAAGAAAGCCCGCTCACCAACCGCGAAGCGCAGGTCCTGCGGCATATCGCGCTCGGCCTGAGCAATCGCGAAATCGGCCGTTCGCTGGGGATCAGCATCGAAACGGTCAAGGAGCACGTCCAGAACATCCTCCGCAAGATCGCGGTGAGCGATCGCACGCAAGCCGCCGTGTGGGCGGTGCGGAAGGGACTGGTCTGACGAACCTCGGGCGATTGCCGGCGGCCTGCGTTGCGGAGCGAGCGCCGGCGGCAACTCGCCGCGTGTAAAAAGTCCATACGGCGGTATATCGCCGCACGGAAAGTCAACGGACGGCGCGGTTCGCACCTTGTGCGGCCGCGCCGTTTTTCATTTTTCATTGCGCCGATCAATTGCCGACCGCCGGCCGCGTTCCGCGCACTGCGACGAGGAGCGCCGCCGCAGCGGCCGCCATCACCGCGCCCCAGCCGAACGCGACCGCCGCGCCGTAGTGCTCGTAGAGCACGCCGAACAAGATGTTGCCGGGCAACGTCGTCACGGCGATGGCGAAGTTGTACCAACCGAAGGCCAGTCCGGTTCGCTCTTTCGCAACGAGATTCGCGACGAGCGTTTTTTCGGCCGGCTCGGTGAGGGCATAGAAGACGCCGTAGCCCACGAGCGCCACGATCAGCTCGCCGAGCGTCGTCACGAACGCGAAGGCCGTGTAAAAGATCGCGTACACGACCCAGCCGGCCAGAATCATCGCCTTGGGGCCGAAGCGGTCGACGGCCCGTCCGCTCATGGCGTTGCCGATGCTCTTGACCACGTGCAAGCCGCCCCAGAGCACGGGAATCCACAGCTCAGACAATTCCAGGTCGAGCGCACGCTTGACGAGAAACAGGTCGCTCGTGTTGCCGAGCGTGAACAGCGCGAGCGCGGCGAGATAGACGCGAAATCGCCGGTCGAACGGCACGAGGGTGAGCGAAAACGCCTCGCGGCCGGCTTCGTGCCGGGCGGTTTCGCGGAGACCGAACATCAGCAATGCGACGACGACCGCGCCGGGGATCGCGGTGAGGACGAACAGCATCGGCAAGTCGTCGGGCCGCTGCCATAAGAACGCCCAGGCGGCGGCCGGTCCCAACACGGCGCCCAGGTGATCCATGGCGCGGTGAAAGCCGAACGCCCGGCCGCGCTGTGCGGGGGCGGTCGAATCGGCGATCATGGCGTCGCGCGGCGCCGTGCGGATTCCCTTGCCGACGCGGTCGGCGGTTCGGGCGGCGATGACGTGCCAGGGGGCGGTCGCCAGCGCGATGAGCGGGCGGGAAATCGTCGCGAGCAAGTATCCGACCACGACGTATTGCTTGCGGCGCGGGGAACGGTCGGAGCGTCCGCCCGACCAGAGTTTCAACAGACTCGCGACCGACTCGGCGATTCCTTCGAGGAGGCCCAACTCGATCGTGCCCGCCCCGACGATCCGGGCGAGAAACACGGGCAACAGCGGAAAGACCATTTCGCTGGCCGTGTCGTTGAGCAGGCTCGCCCAACCGAGCAGTTTCACGTTGCGCGGGAGCGCGGCTCGCTCGGGCGGCAGGGGACCATTGGCGTGCGGCGAATCGAATGGACTCTCGGAGAGCGACATGTGGGTCCGCCCGTGCGGCGTTCGAAGCCGTTGCCGCGGACGGTTCCGCTAAGCCGCGGTCGCTTCGTCGTCCGGCAGCAACTCGTCCAGCGTAAGCCCGGGGCGGCAAAGTTGCACGGTGAACGTCTGATCGCGATAGTATCGCACGATCAGATCGACGCCGTCCGACCGTGGCGCGGCGAGCGCGACCCAACCCGCCGAGTTCGGCCAGGCGGCCTGAAATGCGATGCGAAACCCCCGTGCGACGGCCTGGCGGATAAACCGCCCGGCGCTCGGATGCCGCGGCGATTGCATGTTGAGGACCGTTCCCGCCGACGTCGCCAGCAGTTCCGCCATGATCGGGTTCCCGCGAATCGAGACGTAGTGATGTGGGCGCAGCGACCGGCATCCGCCATCGTCGAAATCGCCGAGCCGAGGCCGCCACGTGCGGCCGTTCGCCGGAAGTTTACCGCGCGAGGCGGGAAAACCCGCCCGGAAAAACGTCCCGCTCAGGCCGAGTATCGCAAAGTAAATCCCCCAAGGCCCTGCGCAACCGGCATAGCCGGACAAGTCGCGGGTGGCTCCGCCGTGCGTCGGTGCGGCTTTGCGTGAAGTGGGCGGCGCGGTTAAGATTCAGCCCAGCCGGCGGAACTTTGGGTGGAACCCTGTATGCGACTTCGGGTGGGGCTGATTGGTTTGGGTCGAAACTGGGAGACCAGGCACCGGCTGGCGCTGCGCGCGCTTTCCGACCGGTTTGAGGTGCGGGCGGTTTGCGAGCAGGTTGCCCATCGGGCCGAGATCGCCGCGCGAGAATTCGGGGCCGACGCGGTCGATGGTTTTCGGGCGCTGGTCGCGCGGAGCGATATCGACGCCGTGCTGATGCTCGGCGCGCAGTGGTACGGCCCGTTGCCGATTTATGCCGCGTGCGAAGCGGGAAAGGACGTGTACTGGGCCGGCGCGCTCGAGTTGAACGCCGAGGAAATCAAAGAGGTCCGACGGTGTGTCGAGCAGGCGGGCGTGGCGTTCGTGGCGGAGTTGCCGCGGCGGCTCGCGCCCGCGACAATTCGGTTGAAAGAACTGATCGCCACGCGGTTGGGCAAGCCGCGATTGCTCTTCTGTCATCATCGGTTCGCGGCCCAGCCGGCCACGACGAACCACGCCGGGGCGACGGCCCATTGCGACGCGACGCGCGATCTGGTGGAGTTGGTCGATTGGTGCCGGTACGTTGTCGGCAAGGATCCGCAGAGCGTGCTGGGGCTGCACCATTCGGCGCCGAGCGGCCCGGTGCCCGATTACGAGATGATGAGCCTCGATTTTTCGTTGGAGCGCAAGCTCGGCACGGACGCGGTGGCGCAGATTAGTGCGAGCCGGTACTTGTCGCTGACCTGGCCGGAGGCGATCACGTTTCGCCCGCCGGCGGCGTTGCAGGTGGCGTGCGAGAACGGCGTGGCGTTTATCGACTTGCCCTCGACGCTGATCTGGTTCGACTCGGCGGGCCGGCACATGGAATCGCTCGACACCGAGCGGCCCGTCGACGAGCAGTTGCTGTTGCGGTTCCACCGGGCGGTGACGAGCCTGGTGCAGAATGTTTCGAGCTTGAACGACGCGTTCATGGCGCTGTCGATCGTGCAAGCGGCGCGGGAAAGCCACGAGACGGGGGCGCGGATGTTCTTCGACGAAAAGCCGTTGGCCTGACGGACGCTGCTACGGCTCGATGGCGCGTCAGGTTTGCTCGTTGTCGTCGGGTGGATCCGCCGAGTGGACGCCGATCGCGAGCAGCAGGCAGATCAGGTCGACGACGAGCGCGGCCAGACACGCGACGGCGAGGCGGCGGGCGAGCAGCGCTCCGCCGGCGTCGACGAGTTCGTCGAGCAGGAGCACCATGGCGCTGGCGACGGCGAAGGAGACCAGCAGCACGACCGCCGCCGCGACGAGAACCAGGATGAGTCGCCGAGAAACCACGATGCAGTCCCGCTGCGGGTCGTTAGAAACTGGGTAGTTTGCCCATTTTCGCACGCCGGGCGGCGGGATGACAAGGACTACCAGGACCGCGACACGTAAGCAGCTCTTGATCCATCCCAGTCCGGGCTACTTTTTTAACTCGACGGGTATCCGGTCGATTTTCGCGGCGAGGATGAAGTCGTTTTCGGAGAGGCCGCCGATGGCGTGGGTCCAGAGTTCGATCCAGGCGTTGCGGTAGCCCCAGAGGTGAATGTCGGGATGGTGGCCGTCGGCTTCGGCGACTTGGGCGACCTGGTTGAAGAAGTTCATGCCGGCCATGAAGTTTTTGACAGTCCAGTCCTTGCGGATTCGCTGGCCGTCGTGGGTGAGATACCAGCCGGGGAGCCTGGCGAGTTGGGACTTGGCTTCGTCGAGCGTGCAGGGTTCGACGCCGCCTTCGCAGGGTTTGCACTTTTTGGCGACGAGTTCTTCGGTCGTTTGAGCTTGCATGGCCGTCCTCGTTCGTGAGCTAGAGGAATTTCCGCGACACCTAGCGCGGGTTTTGTAGGTACTGTGATCGGACCCGCCGGACGTATTGCATTCTACCCGAGTACGGGCGGCGTGCCGGTGAGCAAAATCCGGACCTTCGCGACGGCGTTGCTGCGGAGGGCGTTGCTGCCGCCATCCTGGGGCAATGGTAGAATGGACACGGGGCGTCAACGGTCGCGCGAATTCCTCGAAAGCTGCTTTTCGGATTGAACCGCTATGAGGTTGTGCTCGAAATCTGCCGCGTGGATGTTCGGGTGCGGCGTTGTTCTGGGCGTGGGATTCTTCGCGAGTCTTGCGGGGGCGGCGGAAGACCTGGGCGACCCGGTGACCGAGTCGGTCGACGGTCAGCAGTTCGCGGCGGGGCCGATGGCGTTCCGCGACGTTGCGTTTTCCGACGACGGCAAGCTGATCGCCACGACCGCGGGGTTGCAGACGAGCCAGCGCGAGTTTGCCGTGTGGGAAGTCGGGTCGTGGGAGAAGCGGTTCGGTTACCCGGCCAAGCAATCGACGCGGACGTTGCGGTTTTCGCCCGACGGCAAGCAGATCACGGTCGGTATTTTTTCGGGCAAGCTGACGACGCTGGACGCGGCGACGGGGGAGGTCGCCCGGGCGGTCGATTCGCCCGACAAGCGGTCCGATAGGATCGAATACGCTCCGGACGGCAAGCTATTTGCGATCGCCAATCGCCGCGACTTCGGCATTTCGCTATGGGACGGCGCGACGCTGGCCGCGCGCGGCGTGCTCAAGGGACACAAGAAGTACGTCGCGGCGATGGCGTTTTCGCCGGACGGCAAGTTTCTCGTTTCGTGCGGAAGCGATCACGAGGCGATTCTGTGGGACACGGCGAAAGCGGCGGCGGTGCGCTCGCTGAGTACGGGCGACCGGTCGGCGAACGGAGTGGCGTTCTCGGCCGACGGGAAGTACGTGGCCGTGGCGTCGAACGATTTGCACGTGCGCGTGTTCGTCGTCGAGACGGGAGAGGAGTTTGCGAAGCTTCTTTCGCCGGACGGCACGGCGCCGCAGCGCGTGGCTTTCATGCCAAGCGGCAAGTTCCTGGCGATCGCGTGCAACACGCCGGTGTTGTCGTTCTATCGGCTCGAGCGAACGCCGGTTGCGGAGGAAGCGCTGAAGGAGGCCCGCGAGCTGATCGCGCGGTTGGACGACGATCGGTATGCCGTCCGGCAGGAGGCGACCGAGAAGCTGGCGCGGCTGGGGGCCGAGGTCGCGCCGGTGGTGAAGGCGGCGCTCGCGGCAAATCCGTCGGACGAGGCGCGGCGGCGGCTCGCGGCGGTGCTCTCCGGTCTCAAGCCGCCGAAACCGGGCCGGGTGCTCGAAGGCCATCGCGGCCGCATCGACGGGATTGCGTTTTCCCGCGATGGGAAGCTGATGGCTACTGCCAGTCACGACGCGACGGTCCGGATTTGGGACATGAAGACTGGGGAAGTGATTGCTACGCTGGCAGAGTGAGGGGGATTCGGGATTCGGGGGATTCTGCGTGCGGTTGCCGGGTGAACACCGTGTTGCCGGTGTTTTCGGTGGGGTTGGGTTTCAGGTTAAACACGGTGTGCTCCGTGTGCCGATACTGCACCCGCTGTGAATGTGGCGATTGCGGTTGCGGGAGATTCGGGCGATGAGCGTCGAGCGCGTGGGCGAGGCTGGGGAAACGCTGCCCTTGGGTAAGCCGGCGGGGAAGAAGATTCGCGGCACGTTTCTGCTACCCGGCGAGTTGCTGGACGAACTGCGCGACGCGTCGTATTGGGCGCGGTTGTCGCTGGCGCGGATCGCCGAGCGGGCATTGTCGGCGGAACTCGCCCGGCTGCGCGCGGAGCACAACGGCGGGGAGCGATTCTCGCGGCGACCGGCGGCGTGATTTGGGGCGTGGGGTTCGGGGCGCGGGGCTCGGGCTGGTGTTTGGAGGTGACAGGGATGTTGCGTACGAACAATCGCGTTCTGTTGTTTGTCGCGGTGGCTTGCGGCGTGTGGTTGGCCGTTGGCGACGTGGGACTTGCGCAGACGGCGAGTAGCGCGAATCTAGCCGTGCCGACGCCGACGTTGTGGCGGTTCTTGGGCATTCCGCAAGGGGTTCATACCGTGCGGGATACGCTCGTGAATCGGTGCGGCAATCTCCCGGGTTTGGAGCGGAAGCCGCCGTTGTTGCGGATTGCGGATCCGCGGCTGGCCGAGATCGACAACGCGGCGATCAAGAAAGCGCAGCAGATCAAAGCGGAAGAGGACCTCGCGCCGCAGAAGATCAAGGCGATCAAGTACCTGGCGACGCTGGGCTGCGAAAAGTGTTACGGCGGCATCGAGGAGGCGATGCTCGAATCGCTCAAGGATTGCACGGAGGACGTGCGTTACGAGACTGTCAAGGCGCTCGCCACGATTCCAGACAAGAAATGTCCCGCGTGCGATAACGACTGCTGCTCGGAGAAGATCACGGAGCAGCTCGCGAAGATGGCTTACGAGCGCGATCCCGACGCGCCGGACTGTTGGCTGGAGCCTTCGGCGCGGGTGCGGCGGGCGGCGATGGAAACGCTGCGCGTCTGTTGCCGCGGCGGGCAGCCGCCGATGGATGCGGACTTGCCGGCAGAGCGCGGCGGGCCGCAAACGCCGGTCGAAGGCGGCGGCGGTGAAACGCCGATCGAGCCGGGGGCGGCTGCGGCGTATGTGCCGAGACAAGTGGCGCGACCGCCGGCGGCGCGCGATTACGATTACGCGATGGAAGTTCACGTCGCTCCGCGGCGCGGGGAATCGGTGGAGGAAGCGCCCGATCCGCGGGCGGAACGGAGCGTGGTGGTGACGTCGTTCCGCGACGGTCCGGTTCGGGACGTCGAGGTTCGCCCGGCGACGTATTTGGAGCCGGTCGAGGAAGGCGTACGCGTTGAGGCGGAGGCGCCGCTGCCGCGCGCGATCGCGTCGTCGCGGCGAGCGCCGAATCGCGGCGCGGCGCCCGCGCCGCGATTGCCGGTCGAAACGAACGCGTACGGACGACGGTACGTGACGTGGGGAACGCCACATGGCGAGTACGCCCCGGCTACGCAACAGGAATCGCGCGTCGTCGTTCGGCGCGGGCTGCTCGATTGAGACGCACGAGCGTGCTCGTGCATTGTCAAATCTCGAAGTCGTGGTGGGGGCGACGGCTGGCTCGTCCAGCACTTGTGACTCGCGGGGCGACGTCAATCGGCAATTCTCACTGCTGGACAAGCCAGCAGTGGCACCCAATTCAAAGAGCTGCCGATACACTACGCGCGCGTTTTTGGCGTGGCGCCGAGGATTAGCGTGAGGACTTCGAGCGCGGACGCGGCGAGGTCGGGTTGGCGGAGCAGGCCGGAGTTGTGTTGCGCCCAGACGGCGGTGGCGCGTTCGACGTAGAGCAGGCGCGATTCTTCGATGGCCTGCGGTCCTAGCGTAGCGAGCATTTGGGGCCAGGTCTTGCGCAGTCGGGCGAGCGATTCGCGTTTGCCTTCGATCGCCTCGAACACGAGATCGTCGAGCATTTCGAGCTTGTCGACTACGTCGGAATCCAGGTCCGCGTCGGCGGAGACTCGTGAAACGGTCGCGGTCGCTGCGGAGCGGCTTGGATCGTCGGCAGCGGGTCGGGCGGGCCTGGCCGGCACACGGCGAGGCGAGAAGTCGTCCGCATCGTCCGAGGCCTCGATCGGTTCGGGCGCGGTACGGCGACGTTCCGGCTTTGGCGGTGGGTCGCTGGCCGGCTTGGTCTCGCGGAGGGCCTGGTTCTCGCGCCGCGTGTCGCGCGTGGCGCGCCACTGGGCGAGCGCTTCGGGCGAGAGCGTGACCTTCATGCCGCCAGCGTCGTAAACGCTGTCGGTGATGCGGTGGTAGTCGGTCGCCCGCAGTGGGCACACGCGGGAGATCTTGCCGTTGGCGAGATCGGCGGCGAGTTCGTTGCCCAACTGGTCGAGTCCTTCCGTGGTCAGGCCGGGTCGGGGTTGCGAAAACAGGACGGTCAGATCGAGCGGGCGTTCTGCGGCGAGCGCCGCGCGGAGCAGGGCCGACCAGCCGTGTTCGATCCGGACTGCGGCGAGGGCGGCGTCGCTCGTGTCGAGCAAGGTGCAGCGGCTTGCGCGGAGCACCTGCCGGCGTTCGGAATCGTCGGTCGGCGCGACGAACAGGCGCAGTTTTCGCCGGACCGAGAACCGCAAGCCCGTGGTGAAGGAGAACTCGGGCCGGCACTCGGGCGGGAGGCAGTTGATGACGGCGGAATAGACGAGGTAGGGGCTTAGCCCACCTGTGAGCGCGATGTTCTCGCCGGCGAGGACGACTTCCATTGCGGCGGCGAGCCCGAGCGGACCCAAGCGCGAACGAAGTCGATCGACGGCCGTGCGATCGGCGACGCTGGCGCGGCCGGCGAGGGTGAATTGCGGCAAGTGGGGCGGGACGCGTTCGAGGACGTTGAGTTGGCCGTCGGCGAGGGCGGCTTTGAGGATGGCAAATGGGTTTCCCGCGAAGCGTTCGACGACGTCCGGCCCGGCGAGTAGGAACTGCGTGTAGACGCGCAAACCGCCGCGCTGGCTGAACTCGGCGCCGGCCGAGATGGTTCGGGAAGCGCACAAGCGTCCCGAGGGGAGCATCCAGGCGTTGTAGCTGACGGCGGACGGGCCTGGGTCGAAGAGCGAGTCGTGCGACGGTCCCCAGGCGGTGAGTTGTTGGGCTTCGTCTTCGGTGACGCCTTCGCTGCGGGCGACGAGTTGATACCCGTCACCGCGCGACGTACGGGCCGACGTGAAGACTGCCTGGTCGAGGGTCATTGAACGGGTGGTTGTCGGATTGGGCGGTGCGGCGCAGGTTCGAAAAAGGCAGAAGGCAAAATGCAAAATGAAGAATGGTTTGCGGCGTTGTCAGGCCGGCGCGGGTTGGGTCTTTCAAAAACGGTGAGGTGAATCGCCGCTTGGCCTGACCTACGGCTGCGGCTACCGACCTGCGGCTATGGAATGCAAAAGGCAAAATGCAAAATGCAAAATGAAGAATGCGCGGCCGTTGGGCACCACCAGGTTCATTCTTCAGTTTGCACTCTTCATTTTGCATTCTTCATTTTGCATTTCCTCCGTGTCTC
The DNA here is from genome assembly GCA_003576845.1 of Planctomycetota bacterium. Lineage (GTDB taxonomy): Bacteria > Planctomycetota > Planctomycetia > Pirellulales > PLA5 > PLA5. The sequence goes on along the minus strand of QEVJ01000148.1, from coordinate 1,340 downwards.
CGTGCCTCCGTGTTTATTGTTTATCTCATCTGGCCGAGGAGCCATTCGAAGGGTTCGACGATGCCTTTGGGTTCGATGCGGAGCGGGGCTTGGACTTCGCCGACGCCGAACTTTTCGCGGACGCCGCACGCGCCCGCCACTGCGGCGGCGAAGAACCGGTGCTTCGGGAACCGCTCGCGGCAGTGCTGCCAGAGGCCGTTGGCGCGTTCGCGGGCGAACGTTTCCGGGTCGGCGGCGCAGGTCGTGCACATGTCGGCTTTGCTGAACACGATCGACACAGGCCTGGCGCGGGAACCGGTCCTGGAACCCGGATCGAGTTCCGACAAATACGTGAGCAACTTCATCGTGAAGAAGTCCTGATCGCCCTTGCCGCGTTCGATCGTGGCGGCGTCGACGAGGATGATGATGCCGGACGATTTCGACAGCAGCGAACGGATGACCCGGTACGTGAAGGGGTGGTTCATTTCCTCGAGAATCGCCTCGCCGGCCATGTCGGGCATGATGAGCTCGGTGGCCTTGCGCTGCTCGTGCGAACGCACCTGGCTGTGGACCCAGTTCCAGCGGTCCGGCTCGTTGGCGGTTTTCTCGGGGAATTCGCAGCGGGCAAGGGCCGCCATCGTGGTTTGCTGAAGCGTGATCGAAAAAGCGCCGCGGGCGAGCATCTGCGTGCGGCTGGTGCGGCGCGAGAGCATGTCCATGAGCATGCCCAGGTAAACCGTCTTGCCGACGCCGCTGGCGCCGATGGTGGCGATCATCTGCGGGCGGATTTTCTGGCAGTTCGCCTGATGCGCCAAAGCGAGCGGCGCGTAGCAGTACCGGCAGAACTCGGCGTCGAAGGTGTTGCCTTCTTCGCAGATGTAGCAGGGCACCTGCACCGAATACTGGGCGAGGCGGTAGGACTCGAGGGGAAGTTCGGCGTGTCGGGTCATGCAGTCACCTCTTCGGTGCTTTCGGCCGTGTCGTGCGCATCGGAGTCGAGGTCGCCGTCGGCAAGATCGCCGTCGGCGACGCCGGTCAGGTATTGGGTAACTTCGGGGGCCAGGTCGGACAGGGCCACGGCGCAGCGGAAGCCGATGTTGTGCCGGCGGTTGACCGGGTTTTCACCGCTTTGGAACTGGCACGTGGCCTGATTCTCGAAATAGGTGTCGAACGCGCCGCCGCGAACGCTGCGGAGCGTGTTGGCGGGCGACCACCGCCCGTCGTCATCGTCGTGCTGCCCCACGAAGCGGCTGGCGGTCCATTCCCAGACGTTGCCGATGAGTTGGTGAACGCCGCCGACGCTGACACCGCCGGGCGTGGCGTCGACGGGAACGGTGCGTCCGGGGCCGCTGCCCCAGAGG
>QEVJ01000010.1 GCA_003576845.1 Planctomycetota bacterium | reverse complement strand
TCACACCCTGCCAGAGAACCAAACGTCAATGCACAACGCAATTGCAATAATGCGCAACCTCGTCACGAGTTCCTTGACCTGCCGCCATCCTCCAAATAGCGTGAAACATTGTAAGCCGTCTTTACTACAGTGCGGCGGGTTGTGTGTGAGTGGGTTGCCACGAGTTCTACTCGGACCGGCAAGTTGCGTGGCTGGCAAACGCAGCAGGCAATGCCCGAAGCGCAAGTTTCTACCTCGTTGAGAAAAGGAGCGCTACTGAGATGCAACACAAGTTTGGTTTTCTCGCGATCCTCGCGTTCGCGCTGCTCGGTAGCAGTGCTGCGCGGGCGCAACAAGTCCTGGCTTGGTGGGACTTCCAAGACCTGTCCGGCCCAACGGCGTCGGACGTATCCGGCAACGGCTGGAACGGCGCGCTCACCGACTTTCACGACACGAGCGCGAATGCCGGCGGAACGATCGGCGGCAGCGGCTGGTCGAACACCGGCGCGTTGAATTTCGACGGACGCTCGCTCGACAATACGCCCAACGGCGACACGGTGCGAACGCAATTGCCGATCGGCTCGCTTTCCGGCAAAAGCTTTACCGTCGAAGCGCTCGTAAGCCACAACTTCGCGCAAACGAACTGGTCGCCGTTCTTCGGACAATCCGACGGCGCGTGCTGCCCGCACATCTTCTTCTTCGGCCGCACGGACAATACGGGCACGCCGAACGTCGTCGCGCCCCTGCACTTCAACATCGCCGGCCTCGGCGCGGGTAATTCGGCGCTCGTGCCGATCGCCGACGGCGAGCAGCACCACATCGCCCTGACGTTCAACGACGTGACGGATACGATCGACGTGTTCTTCGACTACAACAACGTGGGAAACTTCACGGGCATTACGGGCACGCTGGACACGTTCGCGCCGAACTTCATGTGGTTGGGCGGCGTGGGACACAACAACTCGGAGCGCTGGAACGGCTATGCCTGGGAAGCGCGGGTTATCGTCGATGAGCCAGGTTTGCCGGGTTCGGGCGTGCTGCCCGTCGGTTTGTTCCTGGCGCCGGACCCGAATGGCATTCCGGCTCCGACGCCGCAAGGCAGCAGTTTCGACTTCGCGAACTTCGGCGATGCGTCGCGGTTCATGATGCGCGGAACCGCCGGCAAGCACGACATGGGCACGCTCGGCGACGCGACCGACGACCGCATTCGGTTAACCACGTCGACGCACGGCGGTCAGGCCGGCAGCGCGTTCTTGAACGGCACGGTCCACTTCCCGCAGGCGAACCTGGCGTTCAGCACGAAGTTCGCCGTCGAGTTGTCGACGCCGGTCGGTTGCTGCGACGCGGACGGCGCCGGGGCCGACGGGATGACGTTCGTCATTCAAGCGGCTTCGCCGAAGGCGCTCGGTTGGGCCGGCGGTGGCATGGGCCTGCAAGACATCGGGCAATACGTGGCGGTCGAACTCGACACGTGGAACGGCGGCGTGCACGACTTTGCTCCGACGAACGGTACGCACATCGCCATCGACCTGAACACGAGCGCGACGAGCATCGCTCAGGATCCGCCGTCGAACATGCCGGGCCTGCCGCGGTTCAACGACGGCGGCGTCAAGTACGTGTGGGTCGATTACGACGGCACGGAGATGAAAGTTTATTACAACACGGTCGACGTAAAGCCGGCGAGTCCGAACGTCACCGCGATCGTCGATCTGTCGGCGCACTTCGGCGGCGCGCAAGACCTGTTCGTCGGCTTTACGGCCGGAACGGGCGGCGCGCTCAACAACCACGACATCGTGAGTTGGCAATTCGCTGCCGTGCCGGAACCGTCCACCTATGCCTTGGCGGGTTTGGGAATCGTCGGCTTGGCGTGGGCGAAGCGCCGCCGACGGAAGTAACGATTCGATATCGCGGCGGCTCTGCGACCGTCGCGGCGGAAGTAATCGAAAGCGGCATGGTCCCTGCGGCCGTGCCGCTTTTTTGCTTTCGGGCGTTACGTCGGAGGCGTGCGGCGTGTGGCCAGGTGCTCGCGGACGATCGCGATCGCTGCGTCCGCGTCGGGAACGCACTGGGGCAGCGCGAGATCTTCGGCGTTCGCCAGCGGCGGGTCGAACGACAGCATCGCCGTTCGCGCCCACTCGACGAGCCCGGGCCACATGCGGCCGACCAAGATGAACGGCGCGTCGCGCAAATGCCCGACTTGCAGCAGTTGCCAGATCATCATCGTTTCGAGAACGGTGCCAATGCCGCCGGGAGCGACGAGGTAGGCATCCGACGTGAGCACGAACTGGTGTAGCCGGGTAAAGAACGTGCGATGCTCGAAAGCTTCGGTAACGAAGGCGTTGACGTTCTGCTCGAAGGGGAGCGCGATGCGAATTCCGACCGACTGCACTCGGTCGGGATTGCTCGCCGCGCCTTCGTTGGCGGCCTGCATCAGCCCGGGTCCGCCGCCGGTGATGATGTCGCAGCCAAGATCGGCAAGGGCCGCGGCCGCGCGTTTGGTTTCTTCGTAGGCAACCGTCCCGGGCGCGGCGCGGGCGGAGCCGAAGATCGTGACGCGATAGCGATCGCGCCGCGACGGGCGGAGGCGCGTCAGATTGTTCACGACGTCCCACAGACCAAGCACGGAGTCGACGAGGACGCGCTTTACGGCCTCTTCGTCCGCGAGGCTGATCGTATCGGTGGACGCGGCGGGTTCTCGGCGAGCGTTCATACTGCGGAACCTTTCCGACGTGTGGTGTAGAAGTTCGCCGCACTTGCGGGCGTGGTCGTGCGTTCTCTATCCGGGCAGAGCTAGGATGGCCCAGGCGGCTTGGTGGGTCCGCGCGTTGCCTCGAATTCCTCGATGACGGCGTCGACGGACACGTGCCGGCCAAAATAGCCGACCTGATGCTCGAGCCCTTCGGCGCGAAGCAAATCGCGGATGCGCGCATGTGCCTCGACGAGGCGAAGGTGAACTCCGCGGGCGGCGAGGTCGGCTTGCAGCTTGCCCAGCATCGCCGCGCCCGACACGTCGACGCGCGGCGCGTTCGAGAGATCGCAAACGACGAGCCGCAGTGCGTCGGTTCGTTCGATCTTCGCCCACACGACGTTGCGCACGTGCTCGGCGTTGAAGTACAGAATGGCGGCCTCGACGCGGAAGATCAAGACTCCCGGAACTTGCTCGTTGTCGGGATGGCGCGCGAGATCGGAATAGCGGCGCGAGCCGGGAATTCGCCCGAGAAACGCGACGTTGGGCCGTGCCGCCGCCGCGAGCAGCATCAACAGCGACACGACGACGGCGAGCAGCACGCCCTTGAGAATTCCCAGCAGCAAGACCCCGAAGAGCGCGACCATCGCGACGCCGAACTCGAATCGGCTGACGCGAAAAAGTCGGCGCAGCCTCGCGAGGTCGATCAACCCGCGCACGGCAAGGAGCACGATCGCGGCGAGCACGACCATCGGCAGATCGCGCAGCAGACTCGTCAAGAATAAGAGACAGGCGGCAATGGTGGCCGAAGCGAACACGAGCGCCAGGGGCGTCCGCGCGCCGGCCTTGTCGTTGACCGCGGATTGCGACAGTCCGCCGGCGACGGGAAAGCCCTGCGTAAATGCCGTGGCCAGGTTGGCGGCGCCGAGGGCGAGCAACTCTTGGCGTGGATCGATGGCATAGCCGCGTTTCTCGGCGATCGCCCGAGCGGCGGAGATTCCTTCGACGTAGGCGAGCAAGAAACATGCAGCCGCCAGGGGAACCGCGCCGTCGACGTCTTTGGCCCGCAGCGATGGCCAGGTCAGGTCGGGCAAACCGCTGGGAATCGACCCGACGGTCGCGACGCCGTGCTGCGCCAGATCGCCGAGAGCGACGGCCAGGGTCGCCAGCGCTACGACGGCGATCGCAACCGGACGGCCAGGCAGGAATTTGTCGCCGAGCACGAGCAGCGCGAGAGACGCCAGGCCGATCGTAAGGACGACACCGTTCGTCTGGCCAAGCTGACCTGCAAGGAGCCACACGCGCTCGAAGAAATGGTCGCCGCCGCCGGGAACGCCGAACAACTTCGGCAACTGCGTCGCGGCGATCGTCAGGGCCGCGCCGGCCTTGAAACCGACGAGGATCGTTTCGCCGATGAAGCTGACGAGGCCGCTCAATCGCAACAGCCAGGCGATCGCGCCGAGCGCGGCGACGAGCAGGGCGGCGAGCGCCGCGATGGCGGCCCAACGCGCGGGATCGCCTTCCGCCATGCCGGCGATCGTTGCGCCGACGAGCATCGCGATGGCCGAGGTTGGGCCGACGGCGAGTTGCCGTGAAGTGCCGAACAGCGCGTAGCCGAGGCCGCCGGCGAGATAGCAGTAGCTGCCGTGGTGCGGCGGCAGGCCCGCAAGCGAAGCGTAGGCGAGCGACACGGGAATGCCGTAGGCGGCCAACGTGACGCCGGCGATCGCGTCGCGCGCGAGCGATTCGCGGCGATAGGCGGGTAGCCACGCCGCGATCGGCAAAATGCTGGCGAATCGCCGGAGCGGACGCGCGTTAAGGTCGGTCGCCGATGGCGCAGGGGTCGTCACGGCTGCACGCCCGTTGTGACCGATTATCCGTGACGCAAATGCGGGACGTCGACCGCAGCGCGCGGATTGAGCAATGCCAGCAGCATAGCCCTACTTGCGCGCGAAGCCAAGCTGCGCCAGGCCGTCGAACGCACGCTGGCCTGGAATCCCCGTCGAGTTTCATCGTCTTGATGTGCGACTCGTTGTTGGGCGCGGCTTTCGATACCTGTGGCCAGGCATAGATCGATTCCGCCGCCGATGAATTGGGAATGGCAAATTGCGAGCGCTGGCGCAATTGCTATGCGGGATGGCCCGGCAGACCCGGCGGTGATACGACCGCGAATTGCGCCAGCATCGCTTCCAAGTCCGTGGACGGCCCGCGGCGCAGCGTACGACATCTGCTTGCGGGGATAACACTCGTGCCTTCGGCGTAATGGACTCGCGTGCGAAATTGCGCGGAGGATGGCCTTGCGGGCCGGGGGTCGCCATAATGCACGTTGCGTGTGATTGGGGTTCGTGTCGTCGGCTGGGCTTTCACGGCGGGGGATTCGCTATGACGTTGCCGATTCGGACGATTATGGTGGCCGTCGCGCTCGACCAGCGCGATCTGTCGACGATGGCCCATGCGTCGTATCTCGTTTCGCGGTTCGCGCCGGAGACGGTGTATCTGATCCACGCGATCGAGCCGAGCGGGCGGGAAGGCGCGGCGCAAGCGGCGATCGGCCCGGCGGAGGATGCCCCGATCCGCGAAAAGCTCGAAGGGCTGGCCGCGGCGATGGCGTTGCCCGCGAACGTTCGCGTCGAAACGGTCGTGGCCCACGGCGAGGCCGTGCCCACGCTGCTCAAACACGCCGGCAAGTCTTCGGCCGATTTGCTCGTGGTGGGCCGCTCGGTCGACGAACGGGCGGACGAATCGACCCGCGGCGCGGTCCGCGTGATGCGGAAGATTCCCTGCTCGCTGTTGATCGTTCCCGCCGGAGCGCCGGTCGAATACGACCGCGTGCTGGTGGCGGTCGATTACTCGGGCCGCAGCGGCGAAGCGATGGAACTCGCCGCGCGGGTGGCGGAACCCGGCAGCGAAATCGCGGCACTCAACGTGTTCGCGCCGCCGCTGGGCTACCACAAACTCGGCCAGACCTTCGAGCACGCCGCCGCCACGATGCAGTCGGAGGCCGAACGCGAGTTTCAAGAGTGGCTGCCGAAGGTCGACCTCGCCGGGGCCGCGTGCAAGCCGATGTTCCACGTCGGCGAGGAAGTGCCCGACGCGATCGCCAAAAGCGCCGACGAATACGATGCCAACCTCGTCGTCGTGGCGTCGCACGGTCGGACGCAGCCGGCGGCGCTGCTCTTGGGGCACGTGGCCGACGCGGTGTGCCGCAAGGTTTCGCGGCCGATGCTTTGCGTAAAGCGGAAGGGCGAAGTCGTCGATCTGATTCGAGCGATCGCGCAGCTTTACGAATGGGACTGAGCGGGACGCGGGAATCGGCTTATCACGCGACGCTGTGGCTCGGTCGGGAGACCGGCCACAACGGGCTTACCGCGATCCCGAGTGCGGCGCGTCGTGGCGGACGGCCGTGTCGCGATGCTTCGTGTGCGGCAGCACGGGCCGGCCGTTCGTCCGCTCGACCGGCGTTTCTTCGGCGTGCGGTTCGTGCGAGGCCGCCGGTTCGACCGACGATTCCGCCGGCGACTTTCCTTCGCGCTCGGCCTTCTTGCGGGCGTGGCGGCGGATGCTCCAGGTGAAGATCGAACCGAGCGGACTGGCCAGAATCGCCGGCAGCAGCGTCAAGTTGCCGATCGTCGACGCCGTGAGGAGGGTGACCATCATCCAGCCGAATCGCTGGGTCGGCATGAAGTGCGACAGGGCGAACACGGCCAGGCCCAGCCCGATCACGCCCCAACTTTGATAGATCGGCTGGGCGCAGTGGGCATAGGCGGCCATGATCGCTTCGCGGCGCGTTCCGCCGGCGCGAATCTTGTCCGCGAACTTGAGCATGTAGTGAACGACGTCGTCCACCGTCACGCCGAGTGCGACGGCCGGGGCCATCACCGTGCCCGTGTCGACGACGATGCCCATCATCCCCATTACGCCGAACACGATGAGCGGTGGAAAGGCGCTGGGAATCATCAGCAAGAAACCGGCCGACACGTCGCGGACGACGATCATCATCACGATCGCGATGAGAATCCAGTCGCCGACGAAGCCAATCTTCAGGCCCTCCATCAACGATCGCTGAGCCTTGTAGACGAGCGGGACGAGACCGGTGTACGTCACTTGAATGGGCGGCTCGAAGGCGGCGGCGAGCTGAGCTACCGCGCCCTCACCCGGATTGCTCTCGGCTGCGGCGCCGGGATTACCGGGCTTCTTTTCTCCATCGGCCGCGCTTGCGGTTCGCGGCGCCAACCAGCCCGTGGCCACGAGCAACTCGCGCTGTACGTTCGTGGCGATGGCCTTGGCGTTGACGGCTTCGATGACCGGGTCGACCTTCGCGCGGATATCGCCGACGAACGCGCCGTAGTCCATGTCCTTGAGCGCTTGCACGCGGGCACTGACGCGCCAGATGTCTTCGCCGGCATCCTCGCCCTGGCCGACGGTCAAATAGCCGGAGCCGAGGAGCTCTTCGCGGCCGCGCTCCAGACGGCGTTTCCAACTGACGCGCTCGGCCGAGAACCCAGCGCCGCGGGGCAACTCGGGCACGAAGGTCGCGGGCGACATGGCGCTGCCCACTTCCGCCAGGCTTTCCACTTCGCGATGAACGTGCTCGATCAACTCCATCCGTTCGAGCATGTTGAGGTCGCTGTTCGGCGAGAACCGCACGACGACTTCCATCGGCACGAGCGGTCCCAAATGCTGTTCGAGCCAGGCATAGTCGCGGCGGATCTTCGAGTTGTCCGAGAAGAACCGCATCAGGTTGATCGACGTTTCGCATTTCGTCACGCCGTAGCCGCACACGACCATCACGGCCGCAAGCGCCCCGAGCCACAGCAGGTTGTACGTAATTATGTTGTGGCCCACCTTGCTCCACGGCAGCAACTCGATCGGGTTGACCCACGAATTGCGCTGCGGCCGCGTGTCGACGACGCGCTCGTGGTGCACGGCCTGGCCCGTCAGCTTGCGATAGAGATACCGAAACGGCCGGGCAAGCTGCGTCGGAAAGAAGAGCAGGAATTCCTTGAAGCTGTTCGTCCGCGTAACGGGCCACAATTCGAGCATGCACGGCAGCACGACGAGCAGCGGGAACAACGTCGCCGTCACGCCCAGGGCCGAGTACCAGCCGAAGGACTTGATCGGCACGAGCTCGCTGATATAGAGCGAAAGCAGGCCGACCGTGGTCGTGCCGGTTGCGAGTCCCAGCGGCAACAAGGCGTGCTTCACGGCGAACCCGGGCGCGCCCGCCACGCCGTGTTCGAGCACGCCTTCGCGATAGTAATTGGCCAGATGAATTGCCCCGGAAGTCGCGGCCACGTACACGAGCGACGGCATCGTGAGCAGGATCGCGTTCATCGTGCCGTTCGTGTAGTAAACGGCGGCGAGCGCGATCATGGCGCCGTACACGCCCGTGATGAAGACCATCATCACCAGCGGCATGCTCCGCAAGCACCACCACGAGACGACGAGCCCGATGAGGACCGAGTACGCCGCGAGCGTATACAGGGCGCTTTCGCCTTCCTCATCGAGGGCGACGTTGTCGACGGGCGGTCCGCCCATCTTCAGGTCTTCCTTCGAGAGCGCGGCGACTTCTTTCGCCCGATCGCGGATGATGTTCACGGCCGCCCGCAGGTGTTCCGCCCCGTAGTTCGAGAGCGTAATCACCATGCACGTCGTCTTCTTGTCCGGCCCTATGAACAGGCCCTCGAGGCGCTTGAATGCCTCGGCATATTCCAGCGGCGGCGTCCCGCCTTCGAGCTGGTCGATCAGGTCCGGGCCGGTGACGATGTTCGCGATCAGCCAGTCCTGGTCGTGCTCCGGGTAGATCAAGTTGCCATCTTCGTCGCGGGACGGCTTGAGCAGGTCGGCCTTGAGGGTTTCGAGCTTGGTCGTGTTGTCGAGGGTGCAGCCTTCCCAACTGACCAGCACGAACTGCTCGCCGGCAAAGTACTTGCGAAACCACTTGAATTCCTGGGTTTCGACGTATTCCTCGGGCAGCCACTCTTTGACGTCGTTGTGGTTGCTCTTGAGGGCCATCCTCGCGCCGCGGAACGTGAACGGCAGCAGGAACACCACGATCGCCAGCACGATCAGGCCGTAGCGGCCATAAAACGTCGCTCGATTCATGGCGGGTGCGGCTTCCGGCGAGAAAAATGCCCGGCGAAGAAAGCTAGGAGGGCGGTCGGGCGGCAGATCGAGTAAAAAACGCGGCGTTCCGTCGCGCGCCAACTCGCAGGGGGACGCGATTCGCGGCGGGCAGAGATTCCGGCTCCCACGCCGGAATCAACGTCCCTCAGTTTACTCAGCCGTCCAAAGATGGTCCATGCCGCTTGACGTGCCACCCGTTGGGATGGGTTCCGCGCTTGTTGGCGCTCGGTCGCGCTTCGCAATTAGTGGGAATATCGACACTGCTTCGGCGTTTCATCGCGGCATCGCGGTTCTGTGGGCTGGACCTTCCTTGACTGCGAACCGGGCCGCAGCTAGATTTGTCTGTGTGACGTGGCGCGAGACCCTCGCGCGCCGTTATCAATCACAAATGCCGATATGAACTCCGCGATTGCGAACCTGTTGCTGTTGTTGGGCCTTACCGAGTAAGGGCCGAGGGTTCGTTTTCCGCGCCACAATCCGAAAATCATACGAACCCCGCCAGCCCTTACCGGCCGCGGGGTTTTTTCGTTTACGCACGCACCGCTGACGTTATCGTTCCATGCAGTCCATTCCCCCGACATCGCGAATCCACAACCGGCCGCGGACGCTTGCGGCCGCGAGGGCACGATTGGCGTTGCGTCGGCCGACCGCGAGGTCGGCCTGAGCGCGACTGCCATTCGATTCCACTTCATTTGCCCTCGATCAATTTCTAAATCCAAGGACCATTCGCTATGTCTGCCGAACGCACGATTCGTATCTTCGACACCACGCTCCGCGACGGCGAGCAATCGCCCGGGGCGAGCATGAACCTGGCCGAGAAACTGGAAGTCGCTCAGGCCCTCGCCGATCTGAACGTCGACATCATGGAGGCCGGATTTCCAATCGCTTCGCCCGGCGATTTCGAGGCGGTGCAGGAAATCGCCCGCGTGATTCACGGCCCGACGATCGCCGGGCTATGCCGCTGCAACGACGCCGATATCGACCGAGCGTGGGACGCGCTCAAGCTGGCGGATCGCCCCCGGCTGCACGTGTTTCTCGCCACCAGCGCGATCCATCGCCAGTTCAAGCTCAAGATGGACAAGGACGAGATCGTCGCCCGAGCGGTAGCCGGGGTAAAGCGTGCGGCCGGCTATTGCGACGACATCGAGTTCTCGCCCGAGGACGCCGCCCGCACGGAGCCGGACTTCCTCTGCCAGGTCGTCGAAGCGGCGATCGCCGCCGGGGCCACGACCGTGAACATTCCCGACACCGTCGGTTATGCCACGCCGGAGCACATGGGCAAGGTGATTCGCACACTGGTCGAGCGCGTGCCGAATATCGACAAGGCGGTGATCTCGATGCACTGCCACAACGACCTGGGTCTGGCCGTCGCCAACAGTCTCGCCGGCGTGCAGGCCGGCGCGGGGCAAATCGAGTGCACCATCAACGGCATCGGCGAGCGGGCCGGCAACGCCGCGCTCGAAGAAGTCGTCATGGCCCTACGGACCCGCAAGGATTTTTACGGCGTCGATACGCGCGTAAAGACCGAACGCCTCGTGCCGACGAGCCGCCTCGTGGCGAATATCACCGGCATTCAAGTCCAACGGAACAAGGCGATCGTCGGCCGCAACGCGTTCGCCCACGAGGCCGGCATCCATCAGGACGGCATGCTCAAGGAGCGCAGCACCTACGAAATCATGCGGCCCGAAGACGTCGGGTTCGCCAAGACCGACCTCGTCCTCGGAAAGCATAGCGGCCGGGCGGCGCTCGCCGATCGGGCCCGAGCGCTTGGCTATCGGCTCTCCGGCGAGCAACTGCAAACCGTGTTCGAGCAGTTCAAAGTGCTCGCCGACAAGAAGAAGGAAATCTACGACGGGGACATTGCGGCGCTGATCGAACAGCAGATTCACGAAATCGCCGACGTCTGGTCGTTCGTGTCGTACGAGATCGTCTGCGGCACGGGGCACACGCCGAAGGTCCGGCTCACGCTCCGCCGCGGCAACGAAGAGCGGACCGAGACGATGGAATGCGGCGACGGACCCGTCGACGTGGCGTTTCTCGCGGTCGAGAAGATCACCGGGCTGTCCGTCGTTTGCCGACGGTTTCAGGTGCAAAGCGTCACGGTCGGCAAGGATGCGCAGGGCGAGGTGACGGTCGAAGTCGAATACAACGGCCAGACCTACAAGGGCCGCGGCGTGTCGACCGACAGCATCGAAGCCAGCGTCAAGGCGTTTCTCAACGCCATGAACCGCATCGCCGTCTACCGCGACGCGCCCGCGCCGATCAAGGCCCAGGCGTAACTGCCGGCCGGAACGTTATCGTGCGGGCGATCGAACCGCAAAGCACCAAAGACGCAAAGTCGTAGGGCGCCGAACGGCGTTGGCGAGTTCCTTTGCGTCTTTGCTTCATTGCGGTTCGTCGCCCGTACCGATTGACCCTGCGGAGAAAAACACGGCAATCTGCGGAATCTGCGTCATTTCCATCGGCGAGCGGGAATCGCTCGAATGTAACGATTCCCCAAAGTTTACCGGCGGCGATTCCGATACCTGACTTGCCGCTTGCCGTATTTGCGCGTCGACGCTTTGCGCCGCCGCGAAAAACCGGCTGGCCTAGGGGGGCCTAGCATCGTCACGACTCGGTTTGGGACTGGGTGCCACTGCTGGCTTGTCCAGCAGTGAGAATTGCCGATTGAGTCGCCACGCGAATCGCACTGCTGGACGAGCCAGCAGTGGCACCCGGATTCGCCGTGTAGACGTTGCATCAGAGACCTTTGTGGCAACGGACCGTTCGGCTGTGCGCGCCGCAGGCTCGCTCGCCGCGCGGGAAAACCGTACACCCCTCGGCCAGGGATATTCCAGATGCGACGGCGATTGCACCTCGTTGGCGTCTTGCTCACCGTTGCGGCGACCGCGCTTGCCGGCTGTCATCCGCAGCAACCGTTCTACCTCATCGAGGACGGCGACCTCTCGCACTACGTCGGAACCGCCACCGACCTCGACGACCCGGACGTCTGCGACAGCGATTTGGCCGAGGTGCTGCACCCCGACGCGCCGCGCTCGCTCACCAACGCCGGCGGCAAGGAAATCTGGGCGCTTTCGCTCGAAGAGGCCGTCTCGCTATCGCTGGCCAACAGCAAGGTCTTCCGCCAACTCGGCGGCCGCATCATTCCCGGCAACTCCGGACCTTCGCCGGACACGCTGCTCCGCAATCCCGACGCGATACCGTCGGTCTACATGGCGGCGATTCAGGAAACCGTACCCGGCGGTAGCGCCGAATGGGCCTTGGGCGCGTTCGATGCACAGTTGGGCACGAGCCTGTTCTGGGAAAAGAACTCCAACCCGCGAAACAACCTGATCTCCGGCGGTCTGGGAAGCTTCTTTGCCAACACGTTCGAACAGGATCTCGGCACGGGCCAGTTGCAACTTAGCAAGCGCGGCGCCGCGGGCACATTGACGCAGCTCGAAGTGACGACCCGCTACGAGCAGAACAACATCCCGTCGCGCGAAGTGCCGAGCGACTGGAACCAGCTTTTCGGCATCCGCATCGAGCAGCCGTTGCTCCAAGGCGGCGGCGTCAATTGGAATCGCATTGCCGGTCCCGAAGGACAACCCGGCAACTTCAACGGCGTGATCATCGGCCGCATTCGCACCGATATCCGCCTTGCCGATTTCGAAGCCGGCGTGCGAAATCTCGTCAACGACGTCGAGCTCGCCTACTGGAACTTGTATTTCTCGTATCGCAACCTCGATGCCGCCCGCGCCGGCCGCGACAGTGCCTTGGCGACGTGGCAGAAGATTTACGCCTTCTTCTCGGCCGGCGACGCTCGCGGCAACGCGGAAAGCCTCGCCCAGGCGAAAGAGCAGTATTACCTGTTCCGCGGCTTGATGGAGAACGCGCTCACCGAAATCTACCGCAGCGAATCGCGGCTCCGCTACATCATGGGCCTCGCCGCGACGGACGAACGGCTCATCAAGCCGGCCGACGAACCGACCACGGCCCTCGTCAAGTTCGACTGGCAGGACGTGCATGCCGAAGCCCTCGCCCGTAGCGTCGAGTTGCGTCAACAGCGGTGGCGGATCAAGCAGCGCGAGCTGGAACTCGTCGCCGCGAAGAATCTGCTCCTGCCGCAGCTCAACGGCGTCGCCCGCTATCGTTGGGAAGGCCTGGGCGACCAGTGGCTCGACACGGAGCGTTCCGGTTCGAGTGCCCTGACCGGCTCGTCCGCCTTCGAGCGGCTGACCGACGGCGACTTCCAGTCGTGGCAACTCGGCGTGAACTTCAGCATGGCCCTCGGCCGACGCCGCGAAATGCTCACCGTGCGCAATCACGAACTGCTGCTCGCTCGCGAACGGGCGATGCTCGAAGACCAGGAACTCGAAGTCTCGCACCAGATGGCCGACGCCGTCCGTGAGCTGGAAGGTTTCCACGTGGTCGCTCGGACCGCCTACAACCGCCGCATCGCGGCCCGGCAACAGGTCGATGCCGTCGTGGCTCGCTTCGAGGCGGGCACGGCCGAGGCGACGGTCGACCTCGTGCTCGATGCCCAGCGCCGGCTGGCCGACGCCGACACCGAGTATTACCGCACGCTCGTCAACTACAACACGGCGATCCTCAACGTCCACTTCCGCAAGAACTCGCTGCTCGAATACAACGGCGTGCATCTCGCCGAAGGCCCCTGGCCGGGCAAGGCCTACTTCGACGCCCATCGCCTCGCTCGCCAGCGCGACGCCAGCGTGTTCCTCGACTACGGCATCACGCAGCCGGAGGTCGTCAGCCGCGGGAAATCTTTGCAGGGAGAAAACGGCGAGGTTACTCTGGAGGAAGTTCCCAGCGATGCCACGCCGGAGGATATCCACACGCTGCCCGCGCCGGCGGAAATGCCCAAGGGTGAGACGCCGTCGGACAAACCGACCGACACGGACGCCGCGGCGCCGATGCCGAAGACCGCCTCGCGGGGCGGCGTTCGGGCGTCGAGCTACGCAGCGGCCCCGGTCGGCCCGAAGAGCGACGGCCGCGCGAAGCGCTCCGTGCCGAACCACGCCAGTCCGGCGCGCAAGGCCGGCGGCTCGAAGGTCAACGGCGTGCGGCCGGCGAAGTTCGACTGGGGCACGGTCGGTACCGGTGCGAACACGCGCGACGACAACGCCGCCGCCGCTCCGCTGCCCAAAGCCTTGAAGTCGACGAGCAACGTGCTCCGCCCGCCGGCGCACACGCAATTCACCGACAACCGCACGTTCGCCGATGCACCTGGTCCGAATCCGAAGACTGCTGCAGTTGCTCGGCCATTTGCAGACGGGCCGGGGGCATAACGCGCGAGCTTTGTCCGATCTCTGCCGCGTAAGCCGCCGCACGATCTTCCGCGATCTGGATTTGCTCCGCGATGCGGGCGTGCCCCTGCACTACGACGTCTCCGAAGAGCGGTTTCGCATCCCCGGCACCTTTTACCTGCCCCCCACTAACTTCACGACCGAAGAGGCCCTCGCCGTTATCGTTCTCTGCCACGAAGTCGGCCACCGGGCACAGGTCGCCTTTTTCGACGCGGCGAAGAGCGCGGCCGCCAAGCTCGAAAGTAGCCTGCCCGCAGCCCTCCGCGAACAGCTCGCGCGCATGACCCGGGCGATTCATATTCGCCTCGGTCCGCTGGCCGCCGCCGTTGACGAGACGGACCTCGCGTCGCAACGTGCAACCTACCAACAGTTGGTCGACGCGATCGCCCGCCGCCGCGCCGTGCGGATTCGCTACGACAGCTTTACCGAGCGGAAGCAAATCGCGACGAAGCTCAGCCCCTATCGGCTTTGGTTCAGCCGACGGGCGTGGTACGTCATCGGTCGGTCGTCGCTTCATCGCGCGACGCGAACGTTTCACCTCGGACGAATTCTGTCGCTCGTGCAACTCGACGACGGGTATCAGATTCCGCGCGGCTTCAACCTCGAACGCTACCTTCGCAACGCCTGGCACATGATCCCCGAACGCGGACCCAACCGCCGCGTCTCGATTCGCTTCAGCAAGCTCGTCGCCCGCAACGTCGCCGACGTCGCGTGGCACAAGACGCAGCGCCTCGCGTGGAACGCCGACGGGTCGCTCGACTTTCAGGTAAACGTCTCCGGCTTGGGCGAGGTTTCCTGGTGGGTTCTCGGCTACGGCGATCAGGCCCTCGTGCTCGAACCGCCGGAACTCGCGGAGATCGTCGTCGCTCGCGCCAAACGCATGCTCGCCCGGTATAAACGCGGCAAATAGCCGCCCTTCCGCGTCCTGGCACTTCGCTCGAATGCCAACCGCCGATAGAATCGCGGCATGAGCTCTCTCTCCGCAATGCCGGATTCGCCGTTCTTCTCGTTCGACGGCATCGACGGCGTCGGCAAGTCGACGCAGATCGAGCGGTTCGTCGCCTGGCTACGCGCGTCGGGCTGCGACGTGGTGCCGTGCCGCGATCCCGGCAGCACGCCGCTCGGCGAGGCGATTCGCGACATCCTGCTGCATCGCGAAGAGATTCCGCTCGCCCCGCGGGCCGAGATGCTCCTTTACATGGCCGCCCGCGCACAACTCGTCGCCGAAGTGATCGCACCCGCGCTCGCGGCGGGCAAAATCGTCGTCTCCGATCGCTTTCTCCTGGCCAACGTCGTCTATCAAGGGCACGCCGGCGGGCTCGATGTCGACGAACTGTGGCGCGTCGGTCGCATCGCCACCGCAGACGTCGAGCCGACGCTTACGTTCCTGCTCGACATGGACAGCGATGCCGCGGACGCGCGGCGTGCCGGGACCGCCGACCGGCTCGAAAAACGGGGCGGCGATTATCGCCGCAAACTGCGAGAAGGTTTTCTCGCCGAAGCTCGACGCAACGCCAAGATCGTCGTCGTCGATGCGTCGCAATCCGTCGACTCGGTGGCCGAGGAAATCCGCGCTCACGCGGCGAAGCACCTGACACGCTAAGGCAGCATTGCTAACGGGCCCTGCGAAAGCACACCACTCGGCGTCACCGCGAGTTGACTTGCATCACCTCGGTTTGATCCTGCCTCGCGACGCCGTTTCGCCAACCAGCAGCGGCCGCGCGGCCGAATCGTCGCGCCGCGTGCGTGCCGCAACGACCGTGCGGCCGGCTTTTCGGCGATCGACCCGCGGCTTCGGCCAGCGGAATCCGCGCATCTCCGGAGCCGGCCAGAGCGTCGCGACGATCTTAAAACACTCGCGGGCGTCGCCGAACGGCTCCGTCAGACTCAGCGTCACGACGGGATCGCGTCCCCGCGGGAACATCTTCCACCACGCGTACTCACCGCATTCCCAGCGCTCGACCGCCCGTTCCCAAAGCGGATCCGTAACCGTCAACTCATACGCCGCGCCGCGGAGCGCGAAGCGCAGCCGCAATCGCTTGCGGCCGAGGCGCTCGCCGACAACGAGAACGGTCCGCTCGACTTTGGCGACGGCGAGCGACGCCGCCACGGGCGACCGCACGCAATCGTCGTAGGGGATCGCGGGACGTTTGCTGCCGAGAATGGCGGGTCCCCGCTCGAACCAAGGCGCGAGGCGTTCGAGCATCGCTCGCGGAGCGGGCCGCCGCAACAGCCGCCACGGCGACTCGTCGATCACCCAATTCTCGCGCTGATGCGGCATCGGCCGCGGCGCAGAGACTCCCACGCGAAGCAAGTCGAACATCCGCGGTTCGTCGCCGCCGCCAGCGCCACCGTCGACGCCGCCGCCGAGCCGCAGGTCGATCGGCGTGAGCGTGCCATCGGCCAGCGGCGACACGAGCCGCACGAAACCGGCGCCGTCGGGCCGCCACCCCGCGACGCACCGTCCGCCATGCTTCCGCGAATTGGCCAGACACACGAGATCGATCGCCGTCATGACCTCGCTCCCTAACGGTCCCGCTCGCAGCACCTTCAACGCGCTTTTCGAGACTTGAACCTTGAGCCTTGAAACTTTCCCCTACAGGTGTTTCGCCTCCATGTCGCGCCAAAACTCCTTGAGATAATCGAGCGCCAAGCGGCGATGACAATGCGTCGCCTCGGCTTCGCTGCACAACAACACGGTCGGCCCGGCGAATAAGTCGCGCCCAAGCTGCGTCTCGACCTTTCGCACGCAGAGCAAGTCGAGGTATCGCCGCTCGTACTCGGCCCAATCGCCGCGCTGCTTTTTGTAGGCGTCGAGCATGTCTTGCGTGGGGGCCAACAGCGGCTCGTGAACGTAGTCTGCGCCGCAAAGTTCGCGGAGGAAAAAGCCCAGGTCGTCGCGCTTGGCGAACGCCGCCAATTGCGACGAGTTATTGAGCCGCACGTCGACGAGCCGCCGCACTCCGGCCGACCTCAATCGGCCGAAAAAGTCCGCTGCCGACGTTTGGGTAAAACCGATCGTATAGACTTCCACGGCGCGGCCTCGACGACGTCGAACAAAGTCCGCTGACTCCCTAGCTTACGTTGCACCTCCTCGGCGACCACGTCGGCCTCCGTCTGCACGCGGCCGTCGGCCCGCACGTGCCGCACCGCGACGCCGCGTGCTTCCAACACGCGGGCCACGAGCAGCCGGCGATGACAACCGGCGGGGTCTTCCTCGCTGCACATCATCGCGACGCGGCGCACCGCCGCCTCGCGCTCGATGCGCTTGATCCCCGCTAAGAACTCGGCCGATTCGGCCAACCGGTCATAGCAAACGTGCCCCGCGTCGTCGTAATACTCGTCGCCGACGGGCCGGCCGCCCAACTGGTGCCCCAGGAACAGGTAGCGCAGTCCAGCCGCTTCCAGGTCGGCGCGAAGCTGCGGCTCGTTGAACTGATGCGCGTATGCTGACGCCGGATGCGAGCGGACGTCGCACAGCACCTCCACCCCGTGCCGCCACAACAGGGCGATAAACGCGTCGGTCGCGTGGTTCGAGTGCCCGACGGAAAGAATCTCCCCCGGGAGTCGCTCGCGGTTCGCGTTGGGCAACGTCGGCTGCGCGTCCATCGCGTGGCTCGCAAAAAAGTTACCGTCCCTCACGTCCGGCGCGGCACATTCGCTCGCACCTGGATAACTATACAAAAAAACACTAAACCGTCAAGCCTCCGCCGCGAGATTTTTTCGCGCGAACCAATTCGCACGCCGACCGGATTGCTCGAAGGCCTATTTCTTCGTGAATTTGAACGCGATCCCCTTGGGCCATTCCTTGCCGTCCTTCGCCGGGAAACCCATCGTCATCGTCTTCGCGTCGACCCACGTAAACACCATGTCGCGTTGCGACTCCTTGTTGGCGTCATCCTTGGTCGCCGCCTTGACCTTGATCGCACCGCCGTCGATCGTCCACGTGCCTTTTTTGGGACGATCCTTGGCCGCAATCCCCGGCCCGTTGAGCTCGCCGGTAGCCTTCCCGTCGGCGGCAAAGGTGATGCTCATCGTCGTCTTGGTAAGCGTGTCCTTGAGCACACGGAGCAAGGTTTCAGCTTGTTCGGCGGAAAGTTTTCCAAACCGCTCGTCGGACTTGAGCAGATCGAGGTCGACTTCGACCTTGCCGTCCCAGGTTCCGACCACCGCTTCCTTCGAGGGCGCGTCGTCGGCCGCGACGGCGGTCACCGGCACGCTGCTGACCAACGCCAGACCGATGATCGCAAATCCAAGTGATTTCATGGCCCGACTTCCTCCAAGATTTGACTTGCCGCACGGAGGACGCTGTGCCCGCCGTCGCGTCGATTCTACCGGTCGCCCAATAAAGCAACAACGAACCTCGCGACTGTGAAAAGGACACCCGGCTACCGAGACAGCGCGAAGTCTGTTCGAAAAACCAGAGTCAACGGTTTTTCGCACGCTTTTTGCTCGAAATAGTTGACGATTCCGTTGCGAACCAATTACGATGAAGGAAACCGTGCCGTCTGTATCGGTCATTTCCCTACGCAGCGAGCTTGCGGTTGCCTCACGCGGGGGTTCGGAAAGCCCCACCCAACGTCGGCACGCCGGCCGCACGACGCGCCGTCCCGTATCTGGTGCAGTGACAACATTGGGAATTGGGGTGCCACTGCCGGCTTGTCCAGCAGTGAGAGTTGCCGGTTGAGGTTCGCTTGCAAATCACACCGCTGGACAAGCCGGCAGTGGCGCCCGACACAAGAATGCGCCCCGACAACGCACAAGGACCGCCGTTGTCCGACCCGCTTTGACCGTCCCGCTTTGATTATCACTCTCGGGCGCGCTTGCCTGCCGCGCAAGCTCACGCCCGCCTATTCCCCAGGAACGTCCCACGTATGTCAGCCGAGAGTCCTCTCCCTCACGGTTCGCGTTCGATTTCTACGCCTCGCCCTCTCTCGCGCAAGTCCGCCGTTCGCCGCACGTCGCGCCGCCGGCGTCGACTCCTCCTTGAATCGCCGGAACCGCGAATCCTGCTCGCGGGCACTCCGATCATCACGGAGTTCATGGCCGAGAACACGGCCACGCTCGCCGACAACGACGGCGCGTTCTCCGATTGGATCGAAATCCACAACCCCGATCCGGCCCCGCTGAGCCTCGCCGGCTGGCATCTGACGGACAACGACAACAACCTCGGCAAGTGGACGTTTCCGGCCGTGATGCTCGATCCCGGGGCGTACCTTGTCGTGTTCGCATCGAACCAGAACCGCGCCGATCCGGGCCAGCCGCTGCACACGAACTTCCGCCTCGACAACGACGGCGAGTTTCTGGCCCTTGTCGCGCCCGACGCCGCGACCATCGCGCAGGCGTTCACGAGCGCCGGCGGCCAGTTTCCGCAGCAATACGCCGACGTGTCTTATGGCCTGGTGACCGGCACGACGGACGAGACCTACTTCCTCGCGCCGACGCCCGGCGCGGCAAACGCCGGCCCCACGACGAGCGACCCGACCGCCGATGTCGTCATCACCGAGATCATGTACCATCCGCTGGGCAACACGCCGAGCGAGGAGTACGTCGAGCTTTTTAACCGCAGCAACATAACCGTCGACCTGTCCGGATGGCGATTTGCCGACGCCGCCGACTACACTTTTCCCGCGGGAACGTCGCTCATCGCCGGCGGCTATCTCGTCGTGGCCGCGAACGTCGCCGCGTTTGGGGCCGCTCGTCCCGGCGTCGCCAACGTCATCGGCGGCTGGGCCGGCGAACTCTCGAACTCCGGCGAGCAAATCGACCTCCGCAACGCCGCCGGCGACCGCATCGACCAGGTCCGCTATGCCGACGAAGGCGATTGGGCGGTGCGCCGCCGCGGTCCGCTCGATCACAATCACCGCGGCTGGATCTGGGACACTGCGGCCGACGGCGGCGGCAGTTCACTCGAACGCATCAGCCTCGCGCTGTCGAACAACAACGGCCAGAATTGGGCGGCGAGCACGCGCGGCGGCACGCCCGGCGCGGCCAACTCGACCGCCGACACCGACGTCGCACCGCTCATCCGCAACGTGCAACAAACGCCCGCCGTGCCAAGTTCCACGGAAATCGTCACGGTCACGGCCCGGATCAGCGACGAAATGACGACCGGCCTCGCCGCGACGCTGTTCTATCGCATCGACGGCGCGGCGTCGTTCGCGTCCAAGCCAATGTTCGATGACGGCTTGCACGGCGACGGCTCGGCCGGCGACGGCGAATACGGCGCGACGCTCAATCCACTCGCCAGCGGCGACTTTTCGCGATCGCTCGTCGACCTCGACGTGATCGAATATTACGTCCGCGCGACCGATGCGGCGTCGAACGCCCGCACGTGGCCCGCCCCCGCGCAACTCGGCCCGAACGTCGTTGGCCAGTGGTCGTTCTCCGAAGGCGTCGGCACGCGCACGGTCGATCTATCCGGCAACGGCAACGAAGGTCGCCTCACCGACGGCGCCTCGTTCACGCCCGCCGGACAGTTCGGCGCCGCGGTTAATCTCGACGGCAGCGACGACCGGGTGGTGGTCGAACCGCGCGTCGCACCAACGCCGCCGCTCGGTCTGGAAGCGTTCACGCTCGCCACCTGGTTCCGCCGCACGGGCAATGGCGTCACTGTCAGCACCGGCACGGGCGGTATCGTCGCCGAACCGCTCATCGCCAAGGGCCGCGACAATGACGCCGACGGCGTGCTCTCCGACATCAACTACTTCCTTGGCCTCACGCAGTCCGCCGGCAATTGGGTCCTTGCCGCTGACTTCGAGGAACACGTTTCGACCGCCAATCCCGGGACAAACCATCCGCTCATCGGCGGCACCGCCGTGACCGACAACGTCTGGCATCATGCCGCGGCGAGCTACGACGGCACGACGCTACGGCTCTACCTCGACGGCAATCTCGAAGGCTCGCTCGTCGTCGGCCGCACGCCAAACTGGGAAAGCACGCAACGGACCACGCTCGGCGCGACGGTGAGCGAATCGGGCAGCGCCGCCGGTGGTTTCGAGGGCCAACTCGACGAAGCCTACATCTTCGACGGCCCACTCGCCGCGGCCGAACTTGCCGCGCTCATCGCGTCGAACGCATACGGCGGAGGGCCAACGGCCCAATCGGCGAACGCGCTCTATCAGATCGACAACATCACCGACGGCACGAACCAGCCGTACTATCGCATCGTAATGACCGCCGCCGACAAGGCGGAACTCGACGCGCTCGGTTCGCCGGCGACCTGCGCCAACATCATGGACTTGAACGCCCGGTGCGACGCCCGTAGTGACGCCCAGTTCAATGCCACGTTCATCGCTTCGAGCACGGTCGAGACCGAGGTTCGCTACACGACGGGCGTCCGCCTCCGCGGCAACAACACGCGGGTGACGATTCCCGCTCAAAACCGCTACAACAACTACCGCGTCAACGTGCCGACGGACAACACGCTCGACGGCCGCTCGGCGATTACGCTCAACGCCCGCGACACCGAGTCGCAACTGGCCGGCAGCGTGCTCTGGACCGCCGCGGGCCTGGTTGCCGCCGACGCCCGCGCGGTACAGTTGCGGATCAACGGCACGACGCAGCTCACGCCGGGCCAGGCGCCCCACTACGGCTCGTACATCCATCTCGAAGCGTTCGACGCCGACCTTACGGACGAGCATTTCCCCAGCGACGGCAACGGCAATCTGTACCGCGCCGTCCGCGACGTGCGGCCCAGCCCCGACGTCGAAGCCGACTTCGCCTACTTGGGCCTGAATCCGGACGCCTATCGCAAGGTCTATCCCAAGGGCACGAACGAAGCCGAGGACGATTGGGCGGACCTGATCCAGTTGACCAACGTGTTTACAAACGCGCCCGATGCGACGTTCGCCGCCGACATTGCTCAAGTCATCGACGTCGACCAGTGGTTGCGATACCTCGCACTCGATGCACTGTTGTCGAATGACGAGTCCGGCTTGCAGAGCGGCATCGGCGACGATTACGCGCTCTATCGCGGCGTGACCGACACCCGGTTCAAGCTCGTGCCGCGCGATCTCGATACGCTGCTTGGCCGCGGCAACACACCGGTCGATCCCGACGAAAACAGCATTTGGGGCGCGACGGGCGTGCCTGCGATCGACCGGCTGCTCACGCATCCCGCGTTCGCCCCGCGCTATTTGCAGCATTTGCGCGATCTGGCGGCTACGGTCCTCTCGCCCGGCGAGTTCGGGCCGCTGTTGGACAACGCGCTCGGCGGGTTCGTGCCGCAATCCGTGATCGACGGCATGAAGTCGTTCATGGCGGCACGTATCGACTGGATCTTCTCGACGCAGCTCAACGAGCAACTAACGGTCGCCAGCACGTTGCCGCTCGACTCGGCGTGGAATCGGCTCCGCCGCACCACGAGCAACACCGCGGCGCTCTCTGGAGAGATCGACGCAATTGACACGTACAGCGTGCTGGTCAACGGAGCGCCGGCGACGATCTCGACGCGGCAGGGAACGTGGTCCGCTCCCAGCGTGCCGCTCAATCCGGGCGTCAACCGCGTCGTCGTCGAAGCGTTCGACGGACCGGCCGGCACGGGCAACCGCATCGGCGCGACGCACATCGACATCTGGTACGACACGTCCAGCGGCGCCACGGGAGCGTCGGTCAGCGTGCCGCTCGGCTCCGTGTGGAAATATCACGACGACGGCATCCTTCCGCCCAACGGCGCGCAGGGCGACACGTGGCGCGAGGACGATTACGACGATTCGGCTTGGGCATCCGGTCCCGCCCAACTCGGCTACGGTGAAAACGACCAGGCTACGATCATCGACTGCGGTCCCGCTGCGGGCAACGAATGCGCACCCGGCGGCGCGGGGCAAACCAACAAGTATCTCGCCTATTACTTCCGCCACGCGTTCAACATAGCCCCCGGCGACGCGGCAAAGTTCGACTCACTGTCGTTCACGATCACTTACGACGACGGCGCGGTCGTCTACATCAACGGCACGGAAGTCGACCGCTTCAACATGCCCGCAGCCCCCGCGGCGATCGGCAACACCACTCCGGCGAGCGCCGGCGGCGAGAACACTCAATCTTCGCGCACGCTCGATCTCTCGCTGCCGCAATGGGCCAACCTGCTCCACGACGGCGTCAACACGATCGCCGTCGAAGTCCATCAGGACGATCCGGGCAGTTCGGACGTCAGCTTCGATTTCACGATGACCGCCCAGGAGCTCACCGCCGGCGGTGGCACGATCGTGCCCGGCGGAAACCTGACCGGCGACATCACCTGGTCGCCGCAGAACGGGCCCTACCGCGTCACCGGCAACGTCACCGTCCCCGCCGGATCGACGCTCCACATCCTGCCGGGCACGAGCGTGTTCTTTGACGCCGGCGTACGGATGACGGTGAACGGAATCATCGACGCCCAGGGCACGCCGCATCAGCGGATTCGCTTCTCGACGACTCCCGGCACGGCGCAAGTGGCCGACATTCGCCCCGAGCTTGGTCTCGCCCCGCCGCACTGGGGCGGGCTGCACGTCGCCGGGTCGAATTCGCCGCTGAATATCGTTTCGCACGCCGACTTCGAATTCGCCCAACCCAGCACCGCGGCCAACGACGGCTCGATCGGCGTCGTGGGCGGCGGGCAACTCGTGCTCGACGACATCACCAACTTCGGCTCGCACCTGCGGTGGATCTACGCCAACGCCTCGTCGATCATCATTCGCAACTCCGTGCTCTACGACATGTTCGAGAACTGCGATTGCCCGGCGGGGCATCCGCAATCGATGACGCCGGCCATCGACAACATCGCCGAGCACATCAAGGGCGAAGGTGGAATCCCCGCCGGCGGACACTTCATCATCGAAAACAACGTCATCGGCCGCAACCGGGGGCACAACGACAACATCGACGTCGACAGCGAGCAGTGGCCCAACCCGATTCTCGTCATACGCAACAACGTCTTCCTCGGCACGGGCGATGAAGCGCAAGACGGCGGCGGCGACTTCCTGTTCGAGGCAAACATCGTCGGCGATTTCCAAAAGGACATCGACAACGACGGCACCGGCGACTCGAACATCATCACCACCGGCGACACCGAAACGACCGTCGCCATGATCGTCCGCAATCAGTTCACCAAGATCGACCACGTCGCGAACTTCAAGACCGGTTCCTACGGCTACTTCGAGAACAACACAGTCGTCGACGTCGCCGCGCCGCGGTTGTCGCTGCCGACCGATCCGCCCTCGCGGATGCTCGAGTTCTCGGCGATCAATTACTTGATTCCGAATGAGACGAACCCAACCGGCGGCGCACCGCGCGACTGGCCGCCCGGCTTAGGCACGTACACGGCGGGCAACATCTTCGTCGGCATCCCGGAAACCGTGTTCGGACACGTCGATTTCGTACACAACAATCAAACCCAATACCCCCTCACGCCGCAGGTAATCGAAGTCCACGACACGCTCGTGCCGAACGCCGCGGTACTCGCCAACGCCGATGGCCAGCAAGGCCGCGTGTTCGATTACGTCGTCGGCGACCCGCGGTTCTCGGACCGTACGGGCCGCGACTATCGCCTTGGTCCCGGCTCGCCCGCCATCGGCACGGGTCCAAATGGCATCGACATGGGCGCGCTCGTCCCCGGCGGCGCGTCGATTTCGGGAGAGCCGCCGGCAATCACCTCGTCCACAAGCGCCACGCTCCGCATCGGCGGACCCGGCGTGCTGTCGTTCGTCTATCGCGTCGACGGCGGGCCGTGGAGCAACGAAATCACGATCCTCGATCCTCGCGCCAACCTCTCCAATCCCGCCAAGACGCGGATCGTCGATCTGCCGCTTACCGGTCTATCGAATGGCCCGCACACCGTCGAGGTCCGCGGCCGCAATTTCGCCGGCGAGTTACAGACTAATCCCACCGCATCGAAAATGTGGACCGTCGACACTTCGCTCCACCGCGTCGAGCTCAGCGAAGTCCTCGCGAGCAACGCCACCGGCACGCTCGGCACGACTTCCGACTTGATCGAGCTTTACAATCCCGGCGCCGCGGCGTTCGATCTGTCGGACATGAGTATCAGCGACAATCCGAACAATCCGCGGAAGTTCGTGTTTCCCGCCGGAACGTCGATTCCCGCTCTCGCCTACCTCGTGCTTCATGGCGACGACTTGCCCAGCGCGTCGGGCGAAATTCACGTGGGCTTCGGCCTCAAGGCCAACGAGGGCGACGGCGTATACCTGTTCGCCGCGCCGGCCGCGGGCGGCGATCTCGTCGACAGCGTCGAGTTCGGCGTGCAAATTGCCGACTATTCGATCGCCCGGCTCGGACACAACGGCGACTGGGGCCTTGCCCAACCGTCGTTCGGCGCGGCCAACGTCGCCCAGCAAACCGGCGACGCGCGCAACCTCAACATTAACGAATGGTTCACCGCGGGCCAGTACGTGCTCGGCGGTGAACCCCATACCAATGATTTCATCGAGTTGTACAACGCCGATACGCTTCCAGTCGCGCTCGGTGGTTTGCACTTGACGGACGATATCGTCGCCGGCCGGACGAAGTTCGAGATCGCCCCGCTCAGTTTCGTCGCCCCGCTTTCGCCGACCGTCTTCACCGCCGACGAGGACGTCGATCGCGGCGCGGATCACGTCAGCTTCCGCCTCGCGCACGAGCAGGGCGAAATCGGCCTGTTCTCAACCGACGGCGCGACGCGGCTCGACCACGTAATCTACGGCCCGCAGCGGCTCGACCAATCGCAGGGCGTCTTTCCCGACGGAGGCACGGCGTATCAGTTCTTCGCACAGCCCTCGCCGGGCGTGACGCTGGACACGACCCCGCCCGGTGTTCCGCAGAACTTGCAGCTCACGCCCGTGTCGCCTACGCACAACGACCTCACGTGGGACGCCTCGACCGACCCTCAGTCGGGCGTCAACCACTACAACGTCTATCGCAACGGCGTGCTCCTCGGCACGTCGCCGACGTTCGCGTTCAGCGATCCGACGGCGTCGCCCGGCGTCCGCTATGCGTACCGCGTGTCGGCGGTCAACGGCGATGGCTTTGAAAGTGCCCCATCCGATCCCGTCTCGATCGGCACGGACCAGACGCCGCCGAGCGTGCCGACGGGTCTGTCGGTCGCCGAAGCAATCGCCGGCGGCAACGTCAATCTCGTCCTCTCCTGGTCGCCGTCCGTCGATGCCGAATCCGGCGTGAAGGACTATCGTGTCTATCGCGGCGGCACGCTCGTCGCCACGGTGACCACGCCGACGTACACCGACGTAAGTGTCTCGGCCGCGTCGATCGCCGAATATCGCGTGTCGGCCCGCAACGCCGACGATGCCGAAAGCACCCAAAGCCAGACGCTCTACATCGCCCAATTGCAAGACGGCGTTTCATCGGGCGGGGCGTATACAGGTACGGCCGACACGTGGCTAAACGAGAACAACGCAACCCAGCAGAACGGCGCCGACAATGCCATCAGCATCGACGGCCAGAACCCGCTCGAAGAGCTCGGCCTGATCCGCTGGGACCTCGCGCCGATTCCGGCCGAGGCGCAAGTGCAACGCGCCTCGCTGGTGCTCAACATCATCGACAGCACGACGAACACCTACGAGGCCTACCAAGCCCTCCGCGCATGGAACGAAAGCCAGGCGACCTTCAACGTCGCCGCCACCGGCGTTAATTGGCAAACGCCGGGCGCTCGCGGCGCGGCCGATCGCGGCACGACCGTCCTCGCGAGCGTCGGCTTCGGCGGCACGGTGCCCGCGCGGCTCGCCTTCCCGCTCAACGCGGCGGGCACGGCGCTCGTCGGCGATTGGGTTTCCGGTCTCGCGCCGAACAACGGGTTAATCATCTCGGACGCCACTGCGGGAAGCGGGATGGAGTTTACGTCGGCCGAAGGCGCGACAGCCGGCGTACGGCCGCTACTGCTCGTTTCCTATACGCTCCCGTCCGTGGCGCCGCCCACCGTCGTCGGCGCGCAAGTCCGCGGCAGCGTCTGGACGTCCGAGTTTCTCGCCCGCATGGCGGCCGACGGTCTCGGCACGGGCGGATACGATTTACCGCACGCCGCCACCAACTCTGCCGCCCCGACGCTGCCCTGGAACAACGTCGACCAGATCAGCATCACGTTCAGCGAGCCGGTCAACGTCACCGCGAACGATCTCGCGCTGTACGGCTTGTTGTCGAGCGACTACGGCGCGGGCGACGGCGGTTTCGCGTACAACCCGGCAACGAACACCGCCACGTGGACCACCGCCGCCAATCTCCCCGTCGACCGGATGCTCGCGCGGCTCTCCGGCGTGACGAACCTCGCGGGCGTCGCGCTCGACGGCGATCTGAGCGGCGCGTATCCTTCCGGCGACGGCACGCCCGGCGGCGATTTCGTCCTCCGCTTCAATATCCTCCCCGGCGACAACAACGCCAGCGGCAGCACGACGCTCGCCGACGTGACCGACGCGATCAAATCCGCGTTTCGCACCGCGTCCGCGCCGAGCTATTCGCTCACCGCCGACATCGACGGCAATGGCCTAGTCAACGTCGTCGACGCCGTGCTGACGCGGAACCACATCGGTTTGACGCTACCCAACGGCGAACCCGCTCCATCGCCGCCCGCACAATCGCCCGCGGCGATCGTTGTCGAACTCACCGCGGATTTGCGGACCGCTCGCATTAGAACCGAACGTGGAGAACGAGCAATCCGTCGTTATCCCGAGCGCACGCGAGCCGGGGCAATGCTCGATGGAACAAGCGCCATAGATCAGGCATTAACCCGCGGCATTCTGAACGCCACCGGCGGCGATGACTCGCTCACCTCCGTCCGCCTATTTGCCGCGCGCCGAGCCCGATCAACCGGCCCGCTGCTTCAGCGACTTGACACCAGACAACTGTGAATCGGGCTGACACTGCGAATTCGGGCCCGAGCCTTCGACTGCTTATTTTCGTGGTTCAGCGTTGACTCGGCTGTAGCACCGCAACTACCATGCTCCCATTATGGGGGCCAATTCGATTAAGTTTGAGTACCCGCCGATCTTTGGTCGCGGATTCTACGCGATGACTTTGGCCGAGGCACGGGATCGGTTCGTCGTCGCGTTCCCGCAGTCGCTCACGCGCCGTGGCATCATGGATGGGCTCTGCGGATTGGTGGAACGGCTCAACCGAAACGGCGTCGTTGGGGAGGTTTGGCTGGACGGAAGTTTTGTAACGGAGAAGATCGATCCTGAGGACGTGGATATCCTCATTCGCGTTTCGTCGGCCTTATACGACAATGACAGACGCGTTCGCGATGCAGTAGACTGGGCATCCCAGGAAGAACGCCGCGACAGCCACAACTGCGACTCGTACAAATGGATAGAATACGATTCGGGACACCCACTGTTCCCTGACAGTGAGAACGACCGAAACTACTGGACGAGATTCTTTGGAACGAGTCGAAAAGGCGTGGCGAAAGGAATCGTCACAATCACCATTCCTGCGGTGATGCCATGAGTCAATTGCTCGAAATACAGAAACAAATCGAAAGTGCCGATGCTCGCGTATTGCACCTTGAGCGCGCTCTCGCCGAGCACCCAGAGCTACCTTCGATATCGGCGAACCTCGATTCTGCAGTCAGATTGCAAGAAAAGCTGAGGGAGCAATTCGTTGAAGCGGCCGCGATGATTGGCCACGACGTTTGCCAGTATCGCGCGTTTGATGAATACGAGCGACCGAAGGCTGCTGCCGCGTTTGGTGCAATCGCGGAATTCCAGCGGCTCATATCAGTCGTCTACGGAGCGCTGCAACATGGTTACAAGCAACGAGCGACAATTCCAGAGCATGTAGCTAGAGAGACCGCGTTCGATTTCGGATTTGGCTTTCACGGTTCTGTCGGAATTATGCTCACCATCCGAAACGCGCAAGAACTTTTCGAGACCGGCCTTGATGACACAATCAGCACGGTTTTCTCGATGAGCAAGTCAAAGAATCCTTCCGAAGTTCTGCACCATGCTCATCGGCTTGGCCCTGGTCCGATAAATGCGCTTTATGAGTGGGCTGCTGGTAACGCCAATAACGGCTTGGGCGCAGAAATCGAATGGCGGCATGGCGGCCGGGTCAAGGGAACCTTGTTTGTTCAGCCGCGAGAGTTGGCACATCTCAGGAAAGTGATTGACGAGACAAGCACCGTAACCGAACAAACGGTCACGGTAGAAGGAAAGCTCATTGCCGCCGACGTGGAAACGAGCAAGTTCAAGCTCAAACGAAAGAATCTTCCGCTGATCCGCGGATTATTTGACCCAGAGATCATCGATGAGGACCACCGGGTGCAACTGCCCGCTCGCTGCACGGCGACGCTTCGGAAGATAACGACAATTAAGTACTCTACCGGCACCGAGGACGTCCAATGGCGTCTGCTTGCGATTGACCAGCCTCGTGGGAGCGAACTCGGCAATCTCGATTCGCAGGAATGAGCAATTGCTGAGGTTCGCAGATACTTGCCCATTCCCAGTTGTCATTTGTCGAGCAAATTGAGCGGCTGCAACTCGTCTTCGCCGTCGGCCGGCGGAATGAAACCCGGCATCGCGTCGTCGTCGCTCGCCGCCGCCCCGCCGGCGTGTTCGACCGCGCCTTCCGCGCCGCCGTCGCCGGCCTCTTCGAGATACGCCGCCGGCTTGACCGGCCCGTCCGCGTAGAACTTCGTCGTCTCTTCGACGACCAGCCGCGTTTCCGTGCTCTCGCATACGAGTTCCGCCCGGAACAGGTGATTGCCGGCGGCCGACGCCCGGGCGGTGACCTTCACGAGCAACTCCTCGTTTGGATCGAGGGCGTCGATTGTCTCAAACGTGATTTGCCCCGTCTCGATCGTATACTTGATGCCCGTCGCCGAGACTGGTTCGACGCCCTCGGAGAAGAACCCGACGACGTTGATCCGCTCGGCCGTCTTCGTGCCGCGGTTGCGGATGCGGACTTCATACACGGCGTCCGCGCCGACGGCGACCGGTCCGCGCGGATCGGCGACTTCCATCTTCAGATCGGCGAGCGCTTCGACCCGCGTGGCGACTTCGGCCGTATCGGAAAGCTGGCCTTGCGCCGCCGCCGCGACTTGCAAGCGATTCGCGCCGGCCGCCATCAGCGTGCAGGTCAGCTCGAACGCCCGTTCGCTGCCCGCCGCGAGCGAGGGCACGGTCCAGACGACTTTCGTGCCGTCCGAAGCGGGCGCGCCGCCGGCCGAGCACTTGTCGAACTTCGCCCCGATCGGCAGCGTCGCTTCCACGCGGACGTTCTCCGCGGTCGCGTTGCCCGGGTTGGCCACGCGAACTTCATAAGCGGCCTGCGTGCCCGCGTAGTTCGCTTTCGGCCCGCCGGCCGCGAGCTTGAGCGCCGCACGCCGCACGAGCACGTCCGCGGCCGCCTGCGACGAAAGATTCCCGTCGGCGGTGGCCTTCGCGGCGATGTGCAGCGTGCCGGCCTGCGTGGCGGCGATGTGGAGTTCGAGCGTTTTCGTCGCGCCGGCGGCCAGCGTGCCCACGGCGAGCTTGTTCATGCCCTCGGCGGGCGAGGCGCCGCTGGTCAACACGGCGACGTTCTCCGCGTCGCCCGTGCCCGGATTGGAGATCGTGATGCGATATGCTTCCTTCGCGCCGTAGAGCATTTCCTTCGGCCCGTCGAGGGCGATTTGCAGCTTCGGCTCCTGCACTTCGACGACCGTCTTGGCCACTTCCGGCTCGAACGTCCACTGCACGGCGAGTTGAAACGGCGTGCTCTGCTTCGGCACGACGTGCATGACGAGCCGCTGTTTGCCGCCGGCGTCGAGACGGCTCACCCGCCATTGCAGGCCGTCGTTCGCTTCGCCCTCGCCCTTCTTGCCGGCGACCTTCGCCGCCCCCGCCGTCGCTTGCGCGCCTTCGATTTGCGCCCACGCGGGCAGCTTCACCGTCACGACCACTTCGTTCGCCGCTGCGTCGCCGCTGTTTTCCAGCAGCAACTCGTACTTCGCCGGTTTGCCAATGGTCACCGTCCGTGGGCCGACCGTCTTGACGCTCAAGATCGGGCTCTTGCTGGCGAGCAAAGCCCCTTTCTCGCTCTCCGACGGATCGCCGTTCGTCGACTTTGGCGACTCAACGGACTTCGCGGCGCCGGGAGCGATTTCGCGATAGCTCGGGCGAACGGCGTCGCGGCGAGCGACGTATGCGGGCGCTTCGCGCGTCGTGCTTTCCGCGGCCGACGCATTCGGCGCGGAGCCTGCGCGGTCGTTAGCGTAACGGCCCGCGCCGCTAGGAGCCGCGGGCGTCTTGGTCGTGGCGGTCGCCGGTGTCGACGACGCGGGTGAATCCGCCGCGGCGGCATCCGTCTTGGCGACCAGGGGCCGATCCTCGCGATACCGCGAAGCCGTCGCCGGTGCGGCTGGCGTTTCGGCGGAGGGCGCTTCCACTTTCGTCGCCGGCGCGGCCGAACGCCACTGTGCGTCGGCGGCCGTCGTCGTGTCTGGTTTGATCGCCAAAGATTCCTTGGTCGCGGGCGCTGATCGGGCGGTCAAATCGGAGTCGCCGCTCACGGCTTCGTCGAAGCGCTCTTCGCGAAGTGCCTGCAAGCGGTTTCGCAGCGGGCTGTCCGTCGCGACGCCAGGTGCAACGGCCCGCGGCGCTAAGGTGGGCGCTGATGTGTTCGGCATGCTCATCGCCGGCGGCGCGGCGGTCGATTCCACCGGCGCCCTTTCGGCAACCGCCCCGTTGTTCGGCTCGCGCGTTGCATCGGGGCGAAGCGCGTAGGTGCTGGCGGGCTTGCGAGCAGGCGCCTCGCTTGCCGCTCGGTTGGGCGTCGCCGTGCGCGGCGCGACAGCCGAGTTCCCCGCGCGGCGTTGCGCCTGGTTCTCGTTCGCGTATGCCGGCGCTGGGACATTATGTCGCGGAGCGGCCGGCAATTCCTCTTCGGCCACCCGCGGCCGGCTCGGCGCGCCGAACTTGCGGCCCGCCGACCAATCCGTCGGGGGGCGCTGATTCGTCGCCGGCGCAGCCCGCGACTCGTCCGCGCCGTCGTCTTCGCCGACCAGTTGATCGCGAATCTGGCTCAGGCGGTCCGAAAGCGACGGCGTCCGCGTTTGGCGCGCGTTTTGGGCATTCACGATCGCGGCCACGCCCAAGCCGCTCGCCAATACGCCCGCCAGGATTCCTAGTTTACGCGACATGCCTATCTTCCTGATGCATGGGTAGACGGTCGGGTTTCTGCGCCGCGTTTATCGGCCACGCAAACCTTGCCGGTTCAGTCGATTCGAGAAAATCGACGAAATGCGGGAAGTTTGCCGGTCACGAAGAGTCTTCCGGGCAGTCCATGCCAGCAGCGAATGCAGCGCATAATGGGCAGTGAACAGCGGGCAGATTGCCTGCCCACGGTTCACTGTCCACTGCCCACTTTTTTCTGCCCACTACCCGGCACGCGGCCGCAAATAAACGAAACTCTTCCCCAGCCGCCCGCCATAGTTACCCGCCGAGATGCGCACCAAGCCCGGCGTGTCGACCGACGCCCGAATCGCCGCCTGCGTCGCTTCGGCGATCGCATCCAGACTCCGCCCGTTGATGATGATCTCCATCACCGACTGCACGCCCGCGGGCAATTGCGACTCGGCCCGCGGATCGTCGCGGAGCAGCGGGCAATACTTTTCGTACGTGCTGGCGATCGAGAACGCATATTTGCTTCCCGCCTTCGAGCCGCTCCCCGCGATGCCGCCCGGAAACGGCATGATAACGCCCGGGCATCGGGCGATCGCCGCCACGCCGCGCTCCGCCGCCGCAAGCGCCGCGTCGACCGACTCGCCGAAGTACCACAGATTCCCGCCCATCAGCCCCTCGGCATATCCCAGCCGCCGGTCGATCAGAAACTCGCCGCCGAGCATCGGGATCCACCACATCTTCCGCCCGAACCGCTCGACGCGCCGCTGAAACCCGTCGCCGAAGAAAGCGACCTTCCGCCCCATGCGAAAGAAGTCCGCCGAGTCGATCAGATTGAAACACGCCGCCGTGGGACACGTGAGCACGTTCTGGCTAATCCGCGTAAGCGCCGCCATCTCGAGCGCCCGCACGCGATCCTTGCGAAACCGCGGAATATGAAGCTGCACGATCGCCCCCGGCCGACCATCCGGCGTCGCTGCCGATTCATCTCCGCCCGGACCGACATACCGATCGACGCCCGCTTCGCAGTCGCAAAGAATCGTGCTCGAAGCGTTCCCCGTCGCCGCCGCCACCGCATGCTCGACCCACCGCCGATCGCGGGCCGTGATCAAAAACTCGACATAGATGCTGCGAAACGCTTCGGCGTAAGTGTCGTCGACGATGGCGGGCATGGAGCAATAGTGGCTGGCGAGAATCAAGGACACGTAGGACGGACTTGAAGTCCGTCCGCAAACACGCCGACCAACTCGGCGACGCACCGCCGATTATGCCGAACGCGACCTCTCTCGCCAATTGGGTCGGCGAACGGGCACTTGCATGAGTGCGTTTGTTCAGTAGGCTGGACTTGATCGTCTCGGAGCCCGCCAGTACCATCCGCGCTTGAGACCTCCCATGTGGCGCAAATTAGTCTTCTTTGTCGCGCTCCTTCCAACTGTTGGATGTCGCTGTGTCGAGCGAATGCTTCCCATGACGCCGATCCAGAGCACACAATACGTCCGATGCAAACACGACGAGGAGGGGAATGTCACCGAGATCACACACCTACTTTACGACCAGAAGTCGGGGGAATACGTGCCGTCGAGAACCGACGTCGTGAAGTTGAAGCGTTAGCTAGCCATAGGTAAGGCACTCCCGTGCCTGACGGACGATGTGCTTGGACTCGGCGTCGATAAACGCGCCGAAACCCGAATTGAGCGTCGTACGACAATTCCATCAGGCACAGGAGTGCCTGACCTACGCCTCCGGTTCCGCCGCCCCAATTTCCGCCGGAGATTCTTCCCCGCGCTGCGAAAACTGTCCAACCACCGACGCGAGCAACTCCGCCGCCGGCCAGCCGTACGGCCGGAACTTTTCGAGCCGGCCTTGTTCTTCCGTGTAGAGCAGCGCCCGGTGCGGCCCCAGCTTGCTCGCCGCCGCCGAGTCGATCAGGTTGCTCGAATCGACTCCCGTCATCGCGAACAGCACGCGAATCTCGAAGTCCTTGAGCGCATGCCGATCCAGCGTCCGCGTCACGTTGTTGTACGTGTCGCACCAGATCAGCGAATGCACGCCCACCGCCGGGCCTTCCCGCAAAACGTGCGTGAACAGCTTTGACGGACTGGCCGCCTTCGGTTCGCTCCCGAACGACGAAAACCCAAAGTCATCGTCCGCCTTCCGCAAATCGCGCAGCCGCCCAAGATCGTAAATGAGCACGAACACCGGCGGCGCTTCCTCGGGCCGATCCTTCTCCCGCTCCGTCACCACGGCGTCAATCTCCGCCATCGCCGCCGCCAAATCGCGCGGAGCGACGACCGTAATGTTGTGCGGCAACTGCCCCGCCAGCTTGCCGAGCGCCCCGTAATCCGGCGAATCGGCCGGCGTGCCGTCGAGAATGTAAAACCTCGCGGCCGCGGCCCCTTCGCCATGCGGCGGATATTGCGCCGCAAGACTAATCAAGCTCGACGCGAGAATGCCCAGCGCCGCTTGCGGTTGCTGGCCCACGGCGAGCACGTTCGCACCGCTCTGTCGCCGCAGCACCGCCGCCGTCGGGTCCTTGATCGCCACCGCCGCCCCCAGCCAGGCGATCGGCGCGACGGGCGGCGACGGCCACGCATCGGCCGCCAGCCAATTCCGCAAGATCGGATTGAGCGCCAGATCGGCCGCCACGTTCCCCTCGAACACGATCGGCGGCGGCACGACCAGCTCGCGCTCCTGCGTCAGCCGATTGAGCGACCGCAAATACTGCTCGCGCCGATCGTCGCCGAGCCACACGACCTGGAACGGATGATTCCCTTCGAGCAACCCGTTCGCGTCGTTGTAGATCGCCTCGCCCGGCCGCGACAACAGCCGCGCGGCCGTGTTGTCTTCGCTCAAGATCAAATGCGCGTCCGCCTCGCTGCACTGAAGCGCAATCCGCACCGCCATCTGCCCGAGCGTCGTGCGGGCGAGCGAGTACGCCCCGCCGAGCGTCTGCGAACCCAGAATCACGTGGATGCCGAATGCCCGCCCTTGCCGCACGAGCCGATCCAAGAGCAGCGCCGAATCCTGCGCGAGCTTGTCGTCCTCGACGAACAACTCCTGAAACTCGTCGACGACCAGAAGCGTCCGCGGCAGGGCGTCGTCCGGTCGCGCTTGCCGATAGCCCGGCAAGTCCTGCACCCCGGCGTCGCGGAACAACTCGCCGCGGCGTTTGAGTTCGCCGTCGAGCCGCTCCAGCACCGACAAACCGAACTCCCGCTCGCTTTCGATCGCAATCACCCGCGCGTGCGGCAGGCGTTGCGTCGCGTAAACCTTGAACTCGACCCCCTTCTTGAAGTCGATGAGATAGAACTCGACCTCCTGCGGACTGAACCGCAGCGCCGCGTTGACCACGAGCGCATGGAGCAGTGTCGACTTGCCCGACCCCGTTTTGCCGGCGACGAGGACGTGCTGCGACGTGCCGCGGCCGAGCTTCAGGCTCTGCAAGCTCGTCGCGCCCGCGCGCCCGAGTGGCACTTCGAGGTCTTTGGCGGCCGATTCGGTCCACCAGGCGTTCTGCTTCGGCGCGACGACCTCGAAGGGTACTTCGACCCGCTTCGATTCCTTCGCCGCCTGACCGCAGGCGCGGACGATCTCCGTGCAGCGTTCGCCCGCCGGCGGCTCGTCGAGTTCCAGCGGAAGTTTCTCGAAATCGGCGTGACTCCAGCGGAATCGCCCGTCCTGCCAGCGGAGCACCGTCGCGTATTGCTCGATCTCGGCCAGTTGGAAGTTGACCGGCATCGCCTGCTTCGTATCGACCGTGATGAGCGTGAACACGCCGCACCGCGGACCGGCGCTGGCGATGCTCGCGAGGCGGCGGAGCGAATTCTCGTTGAAGCCCGCCGGAAAATTCGCGACGACCAGAAACCGATACGGCTCGGCGACTTCGCCCGCCTGCTGGTTGTATTCTTCGAGCGTCTTGTACTCGTTCCGCAGATACTTCTGGATCACGTTCTCCATGTGCTCGGTGATGTCGGCCAGACGCTGCTCGACGTGCGCCGGCTCGGTCCAGATGCGGCTCGTCACGAGCGCTTCGTCGTAGTCGGCCAAGTGCATGAACGCCGAAAAGTTCTCGCCCAAACCCAGGGCGTCGACGATCGTAAACCGCACCTTGCCCGGCGGAACGCTCGTCAAAAGCCGCAGCATCACCGCTTGCAGCGCCGCGGTCGCCGCCGACCGCGCCTCGCCCGATGCCTTGATGACGACCGATCCGCGCTCGGGAAACGGCAGCAAAGCGGGCAGTTGAAACCGCGTTTGCTTCGGCCGCAGCGACGCGTCGTCCGGTATCCCGCCGCGAATCTGCGCAAGATTCACCTCGAACTGCCCGAACCGCAAACCCCGCGGCACGGAAAGCGGCGGCAGCCACTTCGCCAACTCCGCCTTGGACCAATCGAGGAACAGTTCGTCGCTCGCTTGCCGCAAGTCGCCGACGCCCCGCTCGAACCGGGCAATCCCGGTCGTCCACCGCTCGACCGTGTCCTTATGAAGCTGGTCGCGCTCCGCCGCGTTTTTGGCTACGTCGGCGTCGTGTTGCTTGACCACGCGGTCGATGTCCGCCTGGTACGTCGCGTCGAATTCGACGAGCTTGGGCGGATACGTTGCTTCCGCCGCGGCGAGCAGCTCGTCGCGGCGCTTCTCGGCGGCTTCGAGCTTGGGTTTGAGCGCAGCTTCCGCATCGGCATTGCGGCGCTGGCGATCTTCGTTCGAAGTTTGTTGCGTCGCTTGCAGTTCCTGGTCGACTTTGGCGATGGCCGCGTCGCGCTTGGCGATGGCTTCTTCCTGTTGGCGCTGGCGTTCGGCCGCGGCAGCCGTCTGCCATTGGGCGCCGGCCGCTTGCGCATCGACGACGAGTTGCCGCAGCGCCTGGTAGGCCTCGGTCGCCTGTCGGACCGCGCGCGGCTTGAGCGTGACATACACGCCCACGGTCGCCGCCATCGCCAGCACCAACGCGACGACCGGCCACACGAAGTTCGTCCAACCCAGCGCAAATCCCAGGGGACCGGCCGTTACCGCCAGCGCGAGAAAGAACACCAGCGTCAGCATCCCGCCCGTACACCACTTCGCCGCCTGGATCGCGTCGATGCGGGCGACGATCTGTTTCGCCGCGGCGACGCTTTCGGCGACCTTGGCCTGGGCGGCCGCAACGTCGGCGGGCGGAACGGGTGGCGGATCGGCAACGGTTATCTTGAGCGCTCGCTCGGCAATTTTTTTCTGCGCCGCCGCGTCGGTTTCGGCAATCTGCTTGTTGGCTTCCGCCACGCGCTTCTTGACCGCCGCTTCGCGCTGCGCCGGTTGATTCTTTGATGTATCGAAGAGCGTGGCGATCTCCCACCGCTTTTCTTTGTGCTTCGCCCGCGCTGCCTTGACCGCCGCGTCGATCTCCTCGTTCGTATCGCGCGTCGCCGCCTCGTATTCCTTGCGGGCCGCCGTTTCCGTCGCCTGATACTCGACGAGCGGCGACCGCCGGGCGTCGTCGTATTCCTGCTGAAGCTGCCGTTTGTGCTTCTGGTGTTCTTCCGTAACCTGCTGCCGGCTTGTGCGGTACTCGGCCTCGATCGCCTTGCTCCGCTTCTCGAACCGGCGGACTAACTCCTCTTCCGCCTTCGTTCGTCGGGCGATCAGCGTCAACAGATCGGCGATCAGCGTGCGCTCTTCGTCGTAAGAAAACGGGGTGCTCATACGGTGCGGGGCGGCTCTGCGCGCGGGAGGTGCGTTGCAAATGGCGCGGTTTGTTCCGATGTCGCCGAACGTGCCTATTCTATTGTGGCATTTTTCGGCTCGCCGCGTCCAGACAATGGCGCGATACGGCCTGGGCGGAAAACGCGGTTACGCAAGTCGAGCGGAATGTGCGGTCTATTGGCGTCTGCAGGATCAGCCCACGTCGATGCTTGCCCCGGCGTTGAGCGGTCGCACGACGCGAACCGCCCAGCCGTCGGCGCGGGCATCGTCGCGAATCGCGTCCGCCACGCGAACGGCCTGCAACTCGTCTGCGGCAAACGCGAACAGCGTCGGCCCCCAAGACGACTGCCCGGCGGGTGCCCCAAGCGCGCCGAGCCGCTCGACCCACCGCGCCGCCAGCGGCGATGAGTACGGTCCACCTTGTACAGCGGCGAAACATTCGCCCGAGAGCCGGTTGAAGCGGCTCACCGCGGCGGCGAACCGATTGAGGTCGGCCGCGCTTGCGGCGGGCACGATTTCTTCAAGCGCTAGTTGCCGCAACTTCGCCGTCGTCGCCGCAGCCACCGCCGCCAGCCGCGCAAACGCCCGTTCCTCCGCGTCGCCGGCCAGGCCCTGTTCGCGGCTCGGCAGCAACAACAGCACGCGCCAAGCATCCGGAAGCGCAACGCGCGTGGCCAGCGGCGCAACCGCGTCCACCGACAATCTTCCGGAATCGACCAGCAATCCGCCTTGGGCGAATCCATAGGTCCCGATCGCCGATCGGCGTCCGCGACCGAGACGTTGGGCGAGCTCCGCGACATTCGGCAACGCGCCTCCCGCAAGCGTGACCACCGCCGTGGCCGCGGCCAGCGACAATTGCGTGCCGCTGCCGAGTCCGGAGTGCGGCACAGGCGCGGCAAGCACTTCGACGCGGCGCCGCGGCATTTCGGCAACCAACCCGGATTCGACGAGCCGCGTGACCGCCGCCGCGCGCTCGGCCAGCGGTCCGCGTGCGGAAAAGCTCGCGGCGTGCTCGGCGCGGACTTGCAGCTTCGGCTCAGCGATCATCGCGCCCACGCCCCCGTAGCTCGGCCCATCGGCCGCGTCGAACGCGAACAGGCCGAAGTGCAATCGGCTGCCGGCGGTCACGGTGACGGTTCGCGGCGCGGTCATCGTCGTTCTGACACTCAACTCACTTCGGCCGGCAGCGCGTTGCGGGCGAACGCCTCGCCGAGCGATGCATCGAGCACGCACTCGTAGCCTTCGATCCGCGCGACGAGCTTGCCCGCGGCATCGGTAAACTCGATCGTCGCCTCGGCTTGGTGCGGGCCTTGGCGATCGACGCGAATCGTCGTCCGCACGCCGGCGGCTGGGAACGCACGCACGAACTGCCGATACCGCCCGAGTCGCGTCGGCAGCGAGCCGATGCCCCGCTGCTCGAAGCACCACACGATCATCAACTGAAACGCCGCATCCAGCGCCAGCGGATCGGCGAGCCAGCGGTTGCGCAGCGGCTCGCGAATCCAGGCGGCCGGCGGCGGCGCGGTGAGCGTGTCCGCGACGATTCCAGCCTCGCCGCACGTTTCGACCCGAACGATCCCGTGCAGATCGCCGCCGTGAAACAACCGCACGCCGTCGTAGACGTTGGGATCGGCCAGCGCCCCGCCCCCGGCAAATGCGAGCGTCGGCGCGCCGCTCCCCCGCTCGTCGCCGAGCACGACGCGCGCCCGCGCGTGCAGCGTACTGCCGCTGTGCAGTTCGACCTGCACGATCTCCGCGCCTTCGTGCGCTTCCGGCGCAGACGCGACCGCGCGGAGCAAAAGCCGCTGGTCCGGTTCGAGAATCACCCCCTTGAACACGCGAAGATCGTCGAGACCCAGGAATTCGAGGCCGGGATTGTCGTGCAGCGCCGCGTGGGCGAGCCATTCGACCATCAGGGCCATCGGCAGCACGGCGCGCCCATTGATGACGTGCGACCGAAGCACGGGGCAAGCGTCGACGCTCAACTCGCGCTCGAACGCCCGGTGCAACGCGGCGGTGGGCTTGGCCTCGCGCGGTTGCGGCAGCGATTCGGCACTAGCCTTGGCATGGGGCGTTGCAACGGCGTCCGCGCTTGCCGGTTGCGGACCGAGCACGACGATCTCCACCGGCCCACCGGGCGCGGTCGTGAGTTCGTCGGCCAGGAATTGCGCACCGGCCGAAAGTCCAATCACCCCGACGCCCTCTGCGGCGAAGAGTTTCTTAAGCGCCGGCGTAACCATTCCGCCGTCCCACGGTCCCCAGTTGATCGAAACGACGCGGCACCCGGAGCGGCGACTCGCTTCGCGCTGGGCCAACTTGTTGAGCGCTTCATTGGCCGCGGCGTAGTCGATTTGCCCCTTGCGGCCGAACCGCGCAGTCGACGACGAGAAAAACGCCAGCACGGCCAAATCGTCGCCGGCCGTCGCCCCAAGCAACGCGAGCGCGCCGTCGACCTTCGTCGACCACACGTCCGCGAACTGCTCGTCGGTCTTGTCTTCGATCAACCGGTCGGCCAACACGCCCGCCGCATGAACCACGCCGCGGATCGGACCGAGATGCTCGCGGGCATCGGCCAGCACTGCGCCCAACGCCGCGGCATCGCGGACGTCGACCGAACGATACGCCGCCTGCCCGCCCGCCGCTTCGATGCGAGCGAGCGTGCGAGCGATCTCGCGGCTCGCGAGCAGACGGCGGCATTGAAACTCCACCACTTTGGGCGCGATCGGCCCGGCATGCTCCTTCACGATCGCCCGCTTGATGTCCACTTCAGCAACCAGCCCCGTCGCCCAGGTCGGCTCCGGCGTCGGCTCGGGACTGCGGCCGAGCAACAGGAGCGTGCAACCATATTTGGCAGCGAGCGCGACGGCGGACTCTGCCGCGACGCCACGCGCGCCGCCGCTGACAACGACCACGTCGCGAGAACCCAGCGGCGTCCGACCCGATCGACCCGGCGCCTCGCCAACCAACTCGACGCACAGCGGACCCTCGCCCGCAATGCCGACTTCGATCGGACCGGCGACCAGCAACTCGTCGGCGATTCGCCGCGCAAGCGTTTCAACGTCAAGTGTGTCTTCGACGTCGATCGCCTTGGCGTGGACCTCGGGCCATTCGAGGCCGGCCGTCTTGACCAATCCCGCAAGCGCTCCCGTAATCGGCTCATCGCCCACGGCGCCGTCAATCGCAAACCCGCCACCTAGGTGCGACACGGTCGCCAGCACGGCGGCGGAAGTACGCCCCGTCTTGCGCAGCCCGGGTCCCGACCGCTGCAACAACCCAAACGCCTCGGCAACGAACCGTCCTGGGTCCGCGGACGAAGACGATGCCTTGCCGCGGCGGTGCTTCACCGCGGTCGCGGCGTCCTTGCCCGGAGCCACGATGCATAACCCGCAGACTGGCCGGTCGCCGAGCACCGCGTCGAGCGGAACGACACGAGCCACCACGCGGCGTGCAATCAACTCGCGCCGCAATGCCTCGGCCAGCTCCCCTTCGCCGGCGATCCAAAACTCCGCCGCACGATCGAGCGCGATCGGCGGACGCGGCGTCGAAATCGGCGCAAGCCGCAACACGCGACGCGTGAGGTTCTCCGCAGCGGATTCTCCGACCGCGGCAGGAGCGACGTTCTCTTCCACCGGCAGCGCTGCGTCGCTAGCGGGCGCTGCCGGCAAAGTAGGGTTTGCCGCGGCGCCGGCGCTCGTTCCATTGCCCGCCGAGCCGTCGTCGAGAAACGCCACGATCTGCCGAAGCGTTTGCAGCCGACCGAGGTCGTCCGGCTTCACCGCCGGTGCGTCGGGCATCCGCTCCTGTAGCGCCGAAAGAATTTCCACTCGCTTGATCGAATCGATGCCGAGGTCGGCGTCGAGACTCATGTCCAGTTCGAGCGCCTCGACCGGATAGCCGGTCTTCTCGGCGACGACTTCGAGCAGCGTGCCGGTAAAGCCTCGCGCGGGGAGACGTGGTTCCTTAAACACAGAAGACACGGAGGGCATCACAGAGGACACCGAGGAAGGCGGCGGCGGTGCGCCTAGCGGCACGTTGGCAGCGAGGAAATCGACGATTTCGCGGAGGGTTTGCAACCGGCCCAAATCGTCCGGGCGAACCGCCGGCGCGTCGGGCAATCGCTCCTGCACGGCCGACATGATCTCCACCCGCTTGATCGAGTCGATCCCCAGGTCCGCGTCGAGGCTCATATCCAGGTCGAGCGTCTCCGGCGGATAGCCGGTCTTCTCGGCCACGATTTCCAGCAGCGCCGTTGCGAGATCGTGAGTTGGTTCCTTGACAACAGAGGACTCAGAGGGCACGGAGAACAAGACAGCCGAGGGCGCCGCAGGTGTTGCGATGCGCGGCGTGCCAGCTACTGGCGCCGCAGCGACCGGAGCGGGTGCAGTGCCTATCGGGCGCGTGGCGATCGGCTGAGCCGCGCGAGTCGCCGGGACCGGCAACGCCTGGCTCCGGTCTGACTCCTGTCCGTCGCGCAGCGACGCCCCCGAATCCCGAGTCCCGAATTCCGAATCCCGAATCCTCCCCGCGTCCCGCGTCCCGCGCCCCGAGCCACCCAGCGCCGCCCCGAGCAGCCATTGCTGTTGCTCGATCAACTGTTCGACCGTGCGTTGGGCAATGAGTTGCCCTTCGAGATATTGGCGGTGGAGCTGCGCAGTTTGCTCCTGCATCCGCTCGAGCGCGAGGATGCTTTGTTCGTTGAGACGCAAGGCTTGGTCGAGTTCCATGGCAGGCTGCGTGAGGGGCGCGGGACGGTCTGGAAGGGATTCGGGATTCGGGATTCGGGATTCGGGGAGGACGCGCGGGCGTTCGGAGAGCGGCGGGCTTGGGGACTGCACCGCGGGGGATGGAATGCTGTGTTCGGTGTGCGGCACGGGTTCGACCGGCGTCTTCCTATCGGCGCGTTGCGGCTCGCCATGCACGCTCCCCGAATCCCGACTCCCGACTCCCGAATCCCAAGTTCCTTCGCGCTTCGGTCGCGCGGGTCGGGGCTTGACGTAGTTCGCACCCGTAAGCGGAACGATCAGGCCGGGCTTCTTCGCCGGTGTTTGTTCGACCTTCTGCGGATCCCATTTCGCCAATTCAACCCGCTCGCCGAGCACCGCGAGTTCCGCAAGCGCGCAGGCAAGATCGAACTGGCCAGAACGCCGGCCTGCCGAGTTGTCGGTGGCCACCGCCGCATGGGGACGATT
This sequence comes from Planctomycetota bacterium, assembly GCA_003576845.1. Lineage (GTDB taxonomy): Bacteria > Planctomycetota > Planctomycetia > Pirellulales > PLA5 > PLA5. Next base: position 22,471 of record QEVJ01000010.1, on the reverse strand, counting down.
GCCGAGAATCGCCCGGACGAGCGCCGCGAGTTTCGCTTGCGGCCCAACCTCGACGAACGTTCGCACGCCCGCCGCGTACAGCGCCTCGATCTCGTCCACGAACTTCACCGGCTGCGCGAGTTGACGGGCGAGCAGCTTGCGCGCCGCCTCCGCCTCGCGCGGGTATTCCGCCGCGGTCGTGTTCGAGAACACCGCCGTCGTGCCGGCGGAAAAGTCGACCTCCGCCACCGCGCGGGCAAACACGGCCTCCGCGCCGGCGACCAGTGGACTGTGAAACGCGGCCGATACCGGCAGCTTCACCGTGCGCATGTTCCTCTCGCCGAACCAGGCCGCGGCGCGGGCAATCTCCTCCGCCTCGCCGGAGAGAACGACCTGCGCGGGGCCGTTGTGGTTGGCGAGCGTGAGATTCAGCTTTGCCGCCGCGAGCGCTTCGCGAACCGCGCCGGCCGAGGCAACGACCGCCAGCATCGCTCCGCGACCGGCGGAAGCGGCGCTCATCGCTCGGCCGCGCTCCACGGCGAGCCGCCCAAAGTCGCGTTCCCCGATGCGCCCCGCCGCACACAGCGCGACCAGTTCGCCAAAACTGTGCCCCGCGAAAGCATCGGCCGACATTCCGAACGACTCGATCACGCGCCACGCGCCAAGACTCGCCGCACCAAGCGCGGGCTGAGCGATCTCTGTGGCACGCAGCCGCTCGTCCTGCGCCGCGCGATCCGCGTCGCAAAAAACCGGCGGCGGGTACAGATAGTCGCGCAGTCGCTCGCCCGGCTCGCCCCGTCCGAATGTGCGGTCCATCGCTTCCAACGCCGCAAGCGCTTCGGGAAACTGACACGCAAGCTCGAGCTGCATGTAGACGTATTGTGAACCCTGGCCCGGAAACAGCACCGCAAGTTTCCCGCGCCGCGGACCGGAAGCGCAATACGCGCCGTCGGGAGTCGACCGGTGCGCCGACTCGTCTGCTTCCCCGTTCCTTGCGGCGAGCATTCTCCGAGCGCCTGCGACCAGCTTGGCCACGCCCGTGCGGTCGCGTTCGACGACGATTGTCAGCCGACACGCTTGCGATCCGTCGAAAACCGTTCGCGAGCGGGCCGCCGCGTTGCGGATGTCTTTCCACGAAGCCTGCGCGTCGATGGCAGCGAGTTGGTCTTCGAGCGCTCGCGGCGTGGCGCCACTGAAGGCGAGAATCTGCACGCGGCCGTCCCACCGCGTCGTCGCCCGCGCGGGCTCGGCCTCTTCGAGGACGCAATGAAAATTGCTGCCGCCGAAGCCAAACGCGGAAAGCGCCGCCCGCCGCGGATGGTTTTCGGACGCGACCCACGGCCGAGCGAGCGTGTTGGCATACGCCGGCGAGTTGCCCGGCAACAGCGGTTCGAGCGGTTCGTCGACCTTCAGTGTCGGCGGCAGCACCTTGTCGTTGAGCGCCATCGCGGCTTTGATGAGTCCCGCCACGCCGGCGGCCGCTTTGGTGTGGCCGATCATCGACTTCACCGAGCCGACCGCGCACCAGGTTCCGCCGCCGCCTTCTTCGCGAAAGACCTCGGCAAGCGACGTGGTTTCGGTGAGATCGCCGACTTTCGTGCCGGTCCCGTGAGCTTCCACGAGTTCGATCGTGCGTGGCGAAACGCCGGCGACGCGGTACGCGGAACGCAGGGCCTTTTTCTGTCCGGCGGCGCTCGGCGCATAGATCGCGTTGCCGCGGCCGTCGCTCGACGAGCCGATGCCTCGAATCGCCGCATACACCCGGTCGCCGTCGCGCCGCGCGTCGGACAAGCGCTTGAGCACCACCATGCCCAGGCCTTCGCCGAGAATCGTGCCGTCGCCGTCGGCCGCGAACGGCTTGCTATCGCCCGTGGGCGACAGGGCCGGCGTTTTGCTAAAGCACATGTACATGAAGATGTCGTTGAACGTGTCGAACCCGCCGGAGAGCACCATGTCGGCCCGGCCCGCGTGCAACTCCATCGCGGCCATGTGCAAGGCGCTCAACGAACTGGCGCAGGCCGAGTCGACGACACAGTTCGTGCCGCCCAGATCGAAGCGATTGGCGATCCGCCCCGCCGCGACGTTGCCCAGCAAGCCCGGAAACGAGTTCTCTTGCCACGGCACGTAGCCATCGGCGATGCGGGCAACGACGTCGTCGGCAACCTCCTTGGGTACGCCGGCTTCGGCAAGCGCCTTGCGCCACAGCGGATGCCCAAGCCGCGCGCCGAGCGGGATCACCAGGGGCAGCGTGCCGGTCACACCGAGGATCACGCTCGTTCGGTCGCGGTCGAACGGTCTGCCATCCGCCGCGTCGCGGCCCGTGGAGTAGCCGGCGTCGCGCAAGGCTTGTTCCGCGACGACCAGGCCGAGAAGCTGCGTCGCATCGGTCGCTTCGAGGTTGTTGGGACTGATGCCGTAGCGCAGCGGGTCGAACGGGTAAGCGTCCAAGAACCCGCCGCGACGGGCATACGTCATGTCGGGCGCGGCCGGATCCGCCGAGAAGTAGTCCGCTGCGTTCCAGTGCGTCGGCGGAACTTCCGTGATGCAATCGACGCCGGCGCGGATGTTGGCCCAATAGGAATCGAGCGAATCCGCGCCCGGAAACAGGCAGCCGATGCCAACGATGGCCAGCGGTTCGCGCCAGACGTCCCGCGACGGCGAATCGTTAGTCGTGTCGTGCGGCGCGGCGCTCATGGCAGATGCTCCGTCAGCTCTGCCATGCCGCGCGGCCGCGCTTGCGTCGCTTCGGTGGGCAAGGCCACACCCTGGTTGCGTGCCGCGGCGATCCGCGTCGTTACCGCCGCGCCGTAGAGGAGATTCCAGGCGAGAGTCGCGACGTTTCGATTCTCCGGCAGTGCGAGCGGCGAGTCCTTCGTCCACTCGTTGAGCGCGCCCATCGCCGGGCCGCACCAGACTTGATAGTCGACCTGCCGCGAAGCTTCGCCCCGGTTCGCCCACACACTGGATAGGCCCAGATACCAACGAAAAACGAGCGCCATTTTGTGCTTCGGGTCGCCCGCCGCGCGTTCGACCTGCGCCGGATCGCGCTCGGCAAAGAATGCCTGCGTTTGCCTCCAGATTTCTTCGAGCGGAGCGCGGAAGATCGTCTTTTCGAGCGCGGCTCGCTCCGCCGCCGGTATTTCTTCGAGCGCGTTATGGGTGCGATAGAGTTCGTAGAGCCGCGCGGCCCGCATCGCGAACATCGTTCCCCGGCGGAGAACCTGAAGCTTGATGCCCATCTCGAACATATCCGCGGCCGGCGCCATGATCACGTCGGCTTGTTGCGCTTCGGCAAGCATCCTCCGAACCGTGTCGCTCGTGCCCGACTCGATGCAGGCTTGATTGATCGAGCCGGTGACGATGTACGCCGCCCCCATCGCAAACGCCGCGGCGGCGGAAGCGGGCGTGGCGATGCCACCCGCCGCGCCGACGCGCAGCGGTTCCTCGTAACCCTGCTCGGCTTGCAGCCGGTCGCGAAGCGCGAGCATCGTCGGCAACAGCGTAATCGCGGGACGGTTGTCCGTGTGCCCGCCGGAGTCGGCTTCGGCGGTCAGGTCTTGAGCCATCGGAATGCGGCGTGCGAGTGCGGCCTGGTCCGGCGTGATCTCGTCCGAGCGAACCAACTCGGCGAGAAGTTTTTCCGGCGGCGGACTGAACCAGCGCGCGGCGACTTCGACGCGCGACGCTTTGGCGATGATCTTGTTCGGCGCCACGACTCGGCCGGTCGCGTCGACGTGGATGCCGGCGACGCGATAGCGAACGACCGGCAGCGTCAGGTCCAGATAAGCCGAGGCTTCGACCAGCCGCACGCTGCGCCGCAAGTACAGGTCGACGACCGCCGCCTCGTGGGCCGGTTCGTTAGGGCTATGAATCAAATTGAATGCGCGGGGCCGGTTTCCGAGCGCGCCGAGCCGGTCGATTGCCCGCGAGACCTCGGCGACCGTCAACCCGGCCGCGCCAAACGAGGCCAACAGACCCTCGCCGGCGAGCGCTTCGACCAGTTCGCACGAGGCGATGCCGTTGGCCATCGACCCGGCCATGTACGCCGCCCGAACGCGATGCGCGGCGAGAAACGCGGGATCGCCGAGCCGCTCGATCGGCAGCGGCGGAACGATGGCCCGCAATGGCAGGGAGTCGTAAGGTGTGCCGCTGGAAAACTCGGCGTCGGAAATCGGCGCCGTCCCCGTCGCGTCGAGCAAAGCCGAGCCAGAAGATGCCGCGGCAAGCTGGCCGTGGTGCTCAACGAAAAAAACCATCGCGTCCAGACTCGCCACCGCCCGCGCAATCGTACTGCTTCCGGTTGCGAGGTCGTCGGTCGATCCCCGCCACGCTCCAACGGCACTTCCAACCCGCGGCCCAAGCGCCGCCACGCCGGACCGGCTGGGCAATCGAGTTGCAGAAAGCGGCGAATTCACGAAACGGCCTTGTTTCGACGGGACGGACGTGCGGCGGGCGGAAAGTTTGACGAACGCGGCGAATTAGCCACACTAACGCCCCGCGACCGCCCTCGCCACCCCCGTTCAGCGTGGTCGCTGCGCGCAAGACGGCAAGTGATTCGCTCCGCCGGGGGGTGCGATCTTGCCGTTCGGTCCGGTCGCGCCAGTGCCAAGGGCCGCTTGGCACGCAAACGCCGCCTTCGCGGCGGTCCGCACACGCCCGTAAGCCGCCGTGTAGTAGGGTTTTAGAGATCGTTCCGCGGGGCGCGTCGCAGCGTCGCGCCCTTCGCGCAAAGAATCGCAACGACTTACCAACGACACCCAAGTCGGCCTGCCTGCCATGCCCGTCTATCACGAGTCGCTCGCTTCGCTTTCCGAATCGAATCGCATTTCGTCGCTGCCGCAGCGTGCCAGCCGATTGGCCGACGCGCTGGAAGCGTCGTTCGGGATTTCGTTTAGCGTGTACGACGGCGACGGCGCGACGCTCGCCTATGCCCCGCCGGCGATGCCGCGCGGAAATGTCGAGCTTCGGGCGGAATTGGCAAAGCAAGTCGCACAGCGCCGCGAAGCCGCAGCCATCGAGGAAGAGGGTTCGCTGCTGACCGTCGCCATTCCCCAAATCGAGCCGGACGGTTCGGCGCTCGTGGGGCTTGCGACGTTCGTCACGTCGAACGCGCGACTCGACGAAGAGGCCCCGTCGGCTGCGCGGCTCCTGGACATGGACGAGACTTCGGCCCGCATCTGGCTCGGCAAGCAACCCGTCTGGCCGCCCGAGGCGTTGATGCGGATGGCGCGGTTGGCAACCGACAGACTCGCCGCCGATCAGCGCACGAACCGGCTCCGCAGCGAAGTCGCCGCACTGTCGCAGAACATCTCGTCGACCTACGAAGAGATCAGCCTGCTTTACCGGCTGACCCAGAACCTGTCGCTGGCCATCAACGACGAGAAGCTCAACCGGATCGCGCTCGACTGGCTGAGCGCCACGCTGCCGATCCAGGGCATCGCGGCGCTGTTGCTTCCGCCGCCGAATCTGTCGCCTACGAACCGCGAAGCACGCCGCGAACCGCTGCTCTTGACCGAAGGCGAATGGCCGCTTTCCTTGCCGCAGCTCAACGACCTGCTCAATACGGTCGGCGCGCGCGAAGCCCGCCGCCCAATCGTCCTCAACCAGCTCGTGACCCTCCGCGAAACGTGGCGCTTCCCCGCGGTCCAGCAGTTGATCGTCGTGTCGCTGTGCGAAGGCTCGCGCTGCTTCGGCTATCTCGTGGCCGTGAACCACAGTTCGGGCAAAGAGCTCGGCACGGTCGAAGCCAACCTGCTCGCGAGCGTGGCCAGCATTCTCGGCATCCACTGCGGCAACAGCGACCTTTATCGCCGTCGGGCGGAGCTGCTCACCGGCATTGTCCGCGCCCTCACGTCCGCGATCGACGCCAAGGACCCGTATACCTGCGGTCACAGCGACCGCGTCGCTCGAGTGGCGGAACGGATCGCCAAACACCTCGGCCTCGACCCGCGGACGCTCAACACGATCTATCTATCGGGTTTGCTGCACGACATCGGCAAAATCGGCATCAACGACGATGTGCTCCGCAAGCCGGGTCCGCTCACGCCGGCCGAGTTCGAGCACATCAAGACCCATCCGGAGTTGGGCTACAAGATCCTGGTAGACCTCAACGAGCTCGACGAAGTTCTACCCGTGGTCTTGCATCACCACGAGAACTGGGACGGCAAGGGCTATCCGCACGGACTCGTCGGCGAAGACACGCCGCTGCTCGCTCGGATCGTCGCCGTCGCGGACGCTTTCGACGCCATGGGCAGCGACCGGCCCTATCGCCCCGGAATGCCCGACGAAAAAGTCGACGCCATTCTCCGAGCAGGCGCGGGCAAGCAGTGGGACGCCAAGGTCATCGAAGCGTTCTTCGCCGTCCGCGAAGACATCCGCGAGATCGCCCGCCGAGAACGCGAGGCGTTGGAGATCGACTTGCAACAGTGGCTGTAGCCAGCAAGGCGCAGTTACTCGGTGTCGTCAAGCGCATCGAGCAGCGATTGCCAGTCGCGGGCCGAATGAACGACGCGCGAAATCTGGATGCGATCGTCCCGCACGACATAAATGATTACATAGGCGCCAGACGTCAGAGTGCGCGTTCCGGGAAGAGACTCGGCATACATCTCGCCCAGGCTCGGCATCCGAGCGAGTCGCTCAAATACGGTACTGAATCGTCTGACGAGTCGATCGGCGGCTCGCTCGTTATGCACGGCAACGTAGCTCCAGATGTCCTCAATGTCGGCGATTGCGGGATCGGATACCTCAACTCGCGCCATTGCATTGATCCCGCATGCGTTTGGCTAGTCGCTCGCGGCCACGCCGTATGACTTCCTCCGGGTTCCATTCGGACACGCGGCCCTCTTCAATCGCCTGGGCGCCTTCGTCAATCGCCGCGCGAATCCAGTCGGGGAGAACCTTCGGAGGCGGAGTGGCCTCTAACAGCACGTAGTGCTTCTGCGATTCGTCATCGCGAATGTACACCGGCTCGCCAGGGTTCTGAGCGAGGGCGTGTCGGATTTCGTCGGTGAGGTGGATTTCCATGCTGTAATTATACCTACGACGAAAAAAGCCGGAAGCTAGTTCACACTTCCCCGCGTGGAACCACTGCGCTCCAGCCTCCCGCCTCCAGCCTGCCAACAAAAACGACCGCCCGACGATGGGGAATCGCCGGGCGGTCGTGCAGCAAGGAGGAGAAGGAGTCATCCTCTCTCAGACGGCGGGAACATTCCAAGGGCCTCCCTGTTGGCGCGGCGGAGAGTGTCGCGTTACCAGGGTCCGCGGATGTAGTGGACGCCGAAATGCGTCGTATCCGCCGGCCATTGGGGCGGGTGCAAATAAGCGCCGCCGTAGCCGGGATAGCCCGGAAAGTGGCGGCCGAACTGATGATAAACCGGCGTGATGCGGTACGAACCGACACCCCAGCCATACTCGCTCGTGTTGCCCGCCGTCGGCGGAACGACCAGGGCAATCGGCTGGCGATAGACGGGATGATAGTACGGTCCGTGCCACGGGAAACGCATCGCGTACTTGTGCGCAATCGTGTCGGGCACGGTGGCGTGCGCCGGCGCGGCGCTAAGCACTGCCGCGGCCGCAACCGCCACGAAACACGTAGCGCGGAGGGGGAGGGAACGCATGGGAGGGAATAGGGGCTGGAGGTTGGGGGCTAGGGGCTGGCGACGTAGGGTGGGCTGTGCCCACCGGTCCCACTATGCACGTTTGACGTCCACGCATCTGATCTTCCAATTCGAGCGCGAACGTCCGCGACTACCAATACCAGACGCGGGTTTTCGTGTAGTTGCCGCCGCGGTCGTGCCAGCGGTAGTACGTGCGGTGGTGCTTGTACAAATACTCGTGCGGCATGAACGCCTGGTTCGTCACGTAGGTATGGCCGACGTAAGCCGGGACGGGCAACGGGCTGACGTAAAGCTGAGCCGGCAGACCCGCGCCGGTGATCGAACCGCCCGGTCCACAGGTCGGCGGCGGCACGTAATAGTTCTGGAAGACCGGCGGCGCCGTTTGCCGCCACGGTTCTTGCCAGTAGAAGCTGTAGTCGTTCGCCAGGCCGGCGCTCGCGCCGCCGAGCAATATCACGGTCGCCGCCATCGCGGCGCGCAGATTCAGACAGTTCATCGCATTTCCTCCTTGCTTGCTACGAACGGGGTGGGGACGAATCGGGCCGCACGCCCGCTGCCGAATCGCTGCTGATCGGCCGCGGCGTGGGTTGTCGGGCGGGAAAAAAGGCGGGAAGGAGGACTCGGCAGCAAGCCTCGCAGGGCAGACTTCAAGTCCGTCCTACCGTGCCGCGTCGCTTCGTCGTGCCTCCAGAATTTAGGTTCGGCAATTCCGCTTTCGCGGGTGAATCTTTGTGTGACGAACGTGCCATAAACGCCTATTCTGACGGCAATTACGGCGACCTCGCCTGGGCATAACCGACACAACCGCTATAATCGCGCCGACCGGCACGACCGCCGCCACGGTGTGCCTGTGTATCGCATTTCGACGCAGGCGGCGACTTGGGAATTGTGAATGGAAAATGGTGAGTTGCGAATCGTGAACGAGGATTCCATCAGCGGCCCAGCCATGCCGTAATCCGTTCACCATTCACGATTCACCATTTTCCCTTCACCATTCTCTATTTTGCAGCACGGACATCGCAGGAGCCTCAGTTTTGTCCACCGTCAGAGTTTCCCAAACCGCCGACACGGACGATGCCGAACACGAAGCCTCGGGCAACGGCAAATTGAATGGCCACGCCGCCGAACCGACCGCGCACAAGCGCCGCCGCGCGACGGCCGAGTCGATGGCGGCCAGTCAAAAGGAAATCTCCGTCAGCGAGTTCTTCGCCAAGAACCGCCACCTGCTCGGCTTCGACAATCCCCGCAAGGCGCTCCTCACCACGGTCAAGGAAGCGGTCGACAACTCGCTCGACGCCTGCGAAGAGGCCGGCATCCTCCCCGAGATTTGGGTCCACATCGAATCGACCGGCCCGAACCGCTACAAGGTCGGCATCCAGGACAACGGCCCCGGCATTCTCAAGAAACAAATCCCGCTGATCTTCGGCAAGCTGCTCTACGGCTCGAAGTTTCATCGCCTTCGCATGAGTCGCGGACAGCAGGGCATCGGCATTAGCGCCGCCGGGATGTATGGCGTGCTCACAACGGGCAAGCCGGTAAAGATCATCTCGAAAGTAAGCCAGCGCAAGCCGGCGCACTACTACGAGATCCAGATCGACACCAAGAACAACAAGCCCGAGATCCTCAACGGCAAGGGAGAAGGCGTCGACCTTTCGCCGGGCGCGAAGGGCGTCGACGAGATGAAGAAGGCCGGCATCGAGTGGGTCGACACGAACCCGCAGGGCCACTCCGTCGACCACGGCACGCGGGTGACGATCGAACTCGAAGCCAAGTATCAGCGCGGCCGCGGCAGCGTCGACGAGTACCTCGAACTCACCGCCATCGCCAATCCGCACGTCACGCTCCACTATCTCGATCCCGAAGGCAAGACGCGGACCTACGAACGGGCGACGACGGAACTGCCGCCGGAGCCGAAAGAGATCAAGCCGCATCCCTATGGCGTCGAGCTGGGCCGGCTGGCCGAAATGCTCAAGCAAACGCCCGCGCCGACCGTGTCGCAGTTTCTCGCCACGTCGTTCAGCCGCATCAGTCCCGCCATCGCCAGGCGGATTTGCGAAACGGCCAAAGTCAGCACGCGCATGAATCCCAAAAAGGCCGGCAGGCACGAAGCCGAAACGCTCTTCCGCGCCATCCAGGAAACGAGAATTCCCAGCCCGCTCACCGATTGCCTCGCGCCGATCGGCGAACAGTTGATTCTCAAGGGCCTGCGGCAAGTGGTGCCCGGCGAATTCTACGCCGCGGCGACGCGCCCGCCGGCCGTGTACCGCGGCAATCCGTTTCAGATCGAGGTCGGGCTGGCGTACGGCGGCGCGCCCACGTCGCAGCGAGTCCCCCGCGACACGCTGCAAGAGCTGCTTGCCCAAAGCGACGAACGCACGCTGCGGCAGTTCCTCATCAATACGTTCAGCGGCTTGGGCGCGGAATCGGCCGACAAGATTCTCGAAGAGGCCAAAGTCGGCACGCGGGTTTCGCCCGGCAAGCTCAAGGCAGCCGAGATCGACGCGCTCCACGCAGCCCTGCACAACGTCAACTTGACCGAAGGCCAAACAATGAACGTCATGCGGTATGCCAACCGCGTGCCGCTGCAATTTCAACAAGCCGCCTGCGCGATCACCCAGACGATCATTCAGACCAATTGGCGGAGCTACGGTCTAAGCCAGTCGCGCGGCGGTCTTCCCAGCGGGCCGATTTCCGTCATGGTCCACATGGCCAGCGTGTGGGTGCCGTTCACGAGCGAATCGAAGGAAGCAGTCGCGAGCTATCCCGAGATTCAGAAGGAGCTTCGGCTCGGCCTGCAAGCCGTCGGCCGCAAGCTCGGGATGTACCTGCGCCGCCGGCTCAAAGTCCGCCAAGAAGGCGAACGCCGCAATATCTTTCTTCGCTATATCGGCGAAGTCGCCAACGCCGTGAGCGACATCAACCACCAGGACCGCAAGGCGATCTACGACCAGTTGATGCTCCTGGCAAAGAAGAAAACGGCCGAAGCCGACACCAAACTCGACGATCGCGGCCGGGCGATCGACGAAGACGACGAGGAGTTCGGCGATAACGTCCTAATCGTCGATCCGAACGAGACGACCCCGCCGAACGCTCCGGTCTAAAGACAGTTTGATGAAACACGGAGGCACGGAGGGCACGGAGAATCAGGCGACTTTCGTTCGTATTCTCCGTGTTCTCCGTGCCTCCGTGTTTCAGCATGGTTTGTTCAGTCCGCTGTCGACTCGGCGCGAATCTTCTCGTAAGCCTTCTTGGCCGCATCGTAGGCCGTTTTGGCTGCTTCGCGTTCGCTTTCGCGGATCGCGTTCTTCTTGCTGTTCCAGCAGACGTCGACCGCGTGGGCGCACCACTCGGCGCTCTTCTTGCTCGCGCGGATCGGCTTGCCGTCGAGTTCGACGAACACCGGGTTGGTGTGCGCCGCCGGAAAGATGCGGAGCGCGATCCAACTCGATTGCTCCGGCGTATAGTCGAACGCGACGTCGTGCAACCCGCCGTCGGCGTCAATTTCTTTCTTCGCCACGCTCTGGCCGTTGACGATCAGTTCGACCGGCACGCGCTTCGTGTCGCCGACACGAGCGCGCTCGATGTGCCAATAGGGTTTTTGATCGAGCGGCCGCTTGCGAATGTCGTCGCGCGGCTTCTCTGCGAGCAATCCGGCCGCGCGGGCCGTGATCTTCAGTTTTTCACCGCTCTTCGCCGCCACGACGCTCGCCCTGCCGCCCGCGCCCTGTTCGCCGACACCCAGTCCGTTGACCTTGAAGTCCGGCAGGTGCGCGAGGCCGTCGCAACAATAGCTTCGGCCGTTCTTGATGCCCATGACCCACGCGTCGAAATCGAGCGCGCCTTCCTTGTCGAGCTTCACGTAAGCCCGCCCGAGCCCCACGCGGTCGCCATAGATGCACGGGAAGTCGGTCTCGCCGCTGATCCGGCACGTGTAGCCGCAATTGAGGGTGTGATACCAGATATTGAGCTCCCAGACGATGGGCGTGTCGACCGCCGAGATGAAGTCGCACACGTCGTGCGTCACGTTGACGATGTACTCGTTCGCCCCGATGCCGTCGAACTTAGGCATGTTGTAATTGGGCAGGTGATCCCCGGGAACTTGCAGGCCCCAGCCGCTATGCGAAAACCCGACCACGCCCCCCTGGCTCTTGCCCCAGGCGAGCACGGGCTGGTCCCAACTCGGCCACTCGTCGTGGCGCGTCGTGCCGGGATAGTCGTCTTCGGTTAAACGCAACAGGCACAAATGTCCGGCGTGAGAACTCGGAAAACCGGAGACTTCCACGTCGTAGCGCATCACATACCGCGGCGTCGAGAGCTTGCTCACCGCGCCCTCGAAAAACTGCTTCTGGTGATACCAGCACGGTCCCCACGACAGCACGCAGCCGACGTTGAGGTCCTCGCCCAAAATGTGCCGCATCATGTCTTCGGGCTGAACGCCTTGGGCGGGGGCCTCGTAATGGGCGCAGCCGGCGGCGTGAACGTGGTGATCGCCGGAATACCAGCCGAGATCGCGGAGCTTGATCCACCGCATGAGGCGGAACGATTCCTTCTGTGGCGACGTTTCGCCGACCGCGAGCGTGCGCTTCTGCACCACATATTCCGGGCCGCGGGTAAACTCGACTTCATATTGCCCCGGCGGGAGCGAGACGCTTTCCCCGTGGTGGCGATAGATCTGGTCATGAAAGAAAAAGTCGGGCGCGAGGCGGCGGCTCCGGGACGGATACACGCGGCCGCGCGGATCGCGAAACACGAACTGCCCCGTGGTCGTTTCGCCGTCGTCGTCGATGATTTCCAGTTGCACGTCGACCGCCTTGGCCACGTCGAACAAGATGTTCGCTTCGTTGCGGAAGCCGAGGTCTTGCGTGCCCTGGCCCACGTCGAAGGCGAGCTTCGCCTCGTGCTTGCCGGGCGTGCGGGCGTAAAGCTCGATGACGCGGTATTCGACCAACAAACCCGAGAGCCGCGCGTTAAGCGGTTGCTTGTCGAGCATGCTCACGTCGAGCCAGCGGTGCGGCACGTCGCTCTCTTTGACGGAAGGCTTGGGGTCAGGATTGCCGGTCGATTGTTTGTAGAGCGGAGCGGCGTTCGGGCTGGTGCAATTGAGTTTCGCCGTGACGCCCGCTTCGTTGTGAACCTTGACGAGGAACACGGTCCATCCGTTCTGAACGAGCTTCTGCGCCGCCGGGCCAAGTGCGACTTTCACCCGCGACTCGGGATTGATGTTCACTTCGGCCAGGCACAGCGAGTCGAGCAGCTTCTGGAGCGCGACGGGGGAATCTTTGTCTTCGATCGCTTTGTCGACGGCCGCCGCTTTGTTTTTCGTGAGCGGCGAGCCGACGAATTCGAGGGCGGCGACGACCCGCTTCACCTGGGCCTCGAACGGCTGCTCGGGCACGTCGGACACGACGGTCAAGTCGTCCGCCCGAACGACGGCTTGTAATGCGGCAAGACAGGCGACGGTGGCCACGATGACGCGAAAGAGGCGGCGAAACATCGTTCGGCTCCTGAAGAATTCGGTGGCGATGCGGGTCGTGTGCGGGTCGCGCAAGGCCAATGTGGCCCGGCACCCGCGCCCGTATCATGCGCGTTGGCCAAGGCCGTGGCAAGCATTTTCCCACCCCCGCGACATCGGCAATGGACTGCGGTAGAATCACGCCACACTCTCGAACTCCACGATCTGGCGGCGCGTCGTGTCGGCGGCTGACGATTCGCATGGCTACCGCTCTCGTCGATGCTCCGGCGGCAACCGCGTATCGGGCGGCGCTCGACTATCTGTACGGCCGCGTGAATTACGAGCGGCAAGTCGCCGTGCCCTATCGCGAGGCCAACTTTCGCCTCGATCGGATGCGCGAGTTGCTCGCGCGGCTCGGTTCGCCGCACCTCGGCCAGCGAATCGTCCACGTCGCCGGCACCAAGGGCAAAGGCTCGACCGCCACGCTGATCGCGGCAGTGCTTTCGGGCGCCGGCAACCGGACGGCGCTCTATACGTCGCCGCACTTGCATCGCGTGGAGGAGCGGTTCGCCGTCGACGGCGTGTCGTGCTCGCCCGAGGAGTTGGTCGAGCTGGTCGCGCTCGTGCGGCCCATCGTCGAGCAGCTCGACGTTGAGGAAGCGGCGGCGGGTAGAACCGGACCCACGTATTTCGAAGTCACCACGGCGATGGCTTTCCTCCATTTCGTGCGGCGAAACGTCGACGCCACGGTGCTCGAAGTCGGACTCGGCGGGCGGCTCGACTCGACGAACGTTTGCAAACCGCTCGTTAGCGTCATTACCAGTATCAGCTTCGACCACATGGAACAGCTCGGCGCCACGCTCGCGGCAATCGCGCGGGAAAAGGCCGGCATCATCAAGCCGGGCGTGCCCGTCGTGAGTGGCGTGACAAACGACGAGCCCCAAGCGGTGATTCGCAGCGTCGCGGCGGAGCGCGGGTCCGCGCTCGTCGAGTTGGACCGCGACTTCTTCGTGGAATATCGCCCGCCGCGCGACTTGGATGACGAACCGCGGTTGGGCGCGATCGATTTTCGGCGGTGCGGAGAAGCGGCCTGGGATATCCGCGATGCCGAGTTGGGCCTGGTCGGGCGGCATCAAGCGGCCAACGCGGCGGTCGCCCTGGCGACGATCGGCGAACTGAGAAAGCTCGGCTGGAACGTTCCGGACGAAGCGGTGCGCGGCGCGCTGGTGACGGCCCGTTGTCCGGCGCGGGTCGAAGTCGTCGCGCGGTGTCCGACGGTCGTCGTCGATGCGGCCCACAACGTCGCTGCGGTCGATGCGCTGCTCGCAACGCTCGACGAAAGCTTTGCGGCGCGGCGGCGGGTGCTGATCTTTGCGACCACCAAGGGTAAAGAGTATGGCGAGATGCTCGCCCGGCTCGTGCCGCGGTTCGACGACGTGATCGTAACGCGGTATCGCAACAATCCCCGCGGCGTGCCGACGGAGGAATTGTTGCGAGCAATCGAACCGGGCTGTGCCACGCGCGTTCGCGCCTGCCCGACGCCGTTCGGGGCGTGGGAAGCCGCGCGCGAATCCGCGGGGAGCGATGCCCTCGTGTGCGTCACGGGATCGTTCTTCATCGCCGCGGAAGTGCGGACGCTCGTCGAGTCCGGCGGCTGCAATGCCGACCCTGCGGCGAGCCGCGAGCTATAATCGGCAACCTGCGGCACCGTGCGTTGCACGGCGACGCGTTGCGCAAAACCGCGAAGGCCGAGCCAGTCAAACCATCGGGAGACTTCATGATGCGTGCATTGCGTTCCATCGGCGTTCTGTTCACGGCGTTGGCGCTTGTCGCATGCGGGCTGCATGGCGTCGCTGCCGCTCAAGCGACCGACGCGACCACCGAAGAAATCGTCGCCGCGGCCGATTTGCGGGCAAAGGCCTTTCTCGACAACCTGTCGAACAAGCAAACCCCGGTCGAACAGACGTTCGACGCGCTGCTCAAGGGCGGGCCGCTCGCGGGCAAGAAACAGGCGATCGAAGCCCTCGTCGCCCGGTCGGCGGGCCTCGAATCGCGCTACGGACAGTTTCGCGCCGCGGAGCGGATCGAAGCCAAGCGGATCGGAACCGACGTGCTGCTCGCAAAATACTTGTACAAGTGCGACAACTTTCCCGTCGTCTGGTACTTCACGTTCTACCGCGACCAACGCCCGGCGACGGCGACGAGCACGACGCGAAGCTGGTCGGTCATCGCCGTGCGGTTCGATACCGAGATCGAACTGCTCGGGCTGTAGCGGCCCTGCGTTGAAAAACGGCCGCGCCTTCGGTCCGATCCATATCCTTCGCGTTTTGTAGCCGCCGCCATGAATCGGCGCGTTGATTCGTCGCTGACCGTCGCGGAGCGTCGCTCGGCCATGCGCCTGGCGAATTGGAACGCGGCGATCTGGGCGATCGGCAATGGGCTCGTCGGCACGACCCTGGTGATTTATCTCGCGCGGCAGCTTGGGGCCGACGGCGTGGCGATCGGCTGGATCGTGGCCGCGCCGCATCTCGCCGGAGCGCTGCGGTTGCTTGCGCCGGTCCTGGCTCGGCGCTGGGGTGGACGAAAGCGGTTCTGCGTGGCCATGTACGCGGCTAGCGGCGCGGTGCTCGCCGCTTTGCCGGTGGTTTGTGCGCCGGGCGTGCTGGCAAATGCCGACGAATCGCTCGTCGCGCTCGTCGCGTTGTGGTGCGCCTATCACCTGCTCGAGTATCTGGCGACCGTGGCGCTGTGGTCGTGGCTCGGCGATCTCGTGCCGAGCCCGATTCGCGGGCGGTTCATCGGACGCCGCGAACGGGCCCTGACATTGGCGCGGATCGTCGGTTTGCTCGCCGGCGGGCAGATTGCCGACCGCTGGGTCGCGGCTCACCAAGCGGACGCAGCCAGCGATTGGATTGGGTACGCCCTCGCGGCCGCCCTGGGTGTCGTGTTTCTCCTTGCCGCGGTGGTTCCGCTTGTGAAGATGCCGCACCCACGCCGGCGCGGCGACGCAGCACAGCGACCGAACGCAATTGGTGTGTGGTCGGCATTGGCGGCAATGCTCGCGCCGCTCGTCGATCGGCGCTATCGCCCGCTCGTGGCGTTCGGATGCTGGTTCTCGTTCTGCAACGGGCTGGCGCAGGCGCCGCAATATCTGTTTCAGACGCGCGTGCTGGATCTGACTCTGACCGCCGTCGTCGTGATGCAGACGGCAATGCGCCTCGGGCAGTCGGCGATCAGCCCGATGTTGGGGCGCGTGGCGGATCGCGGGCGTTCGACGGCGATGATGATGACGAGCCAGGCGATCGTCGCGTCGAGCACGTTATTCTTTTACGCGGCGACGCCGGAAACGTGGGCGTGGTTCGCCGGGGCGCATCTCGCATGGATCGCTTACGCCGGGCTCAACGTCGGATTGCCGCGACTGATGCTCAATCTCGCGCCCGGTGGCTCGGCGAACCACGTCGCGGCGTACTTCGCGACGACGGGCGTGGTGTTCGCCGCCGGGTCGCTCGTCGGCGGACATTGGTTCGAGAAGCTGGCCGAGGCGCCCGAGTGGCTCAGCGCGATTCCCGGCGTCGAAGATCGCTACGACTTGTTCTTTCTCGGCTCGGCGGCGCTGAGAATGCTGAGCGTCGTTTGGCTTGCGCGGATCGTCGAGACGTGCGGCCGAGCGGCCGTTCGCGGAAACCAAAGTTCAGGTTGAGTGGGTGGTGGGCAGTGGGCGGCGAGGAGCGGACAGCGGTTTGCAACGCCGTTGTTGCGGACGCCGTAACTCGTCGCGACGGTTTCGATGGGACCAAGCATTTCCTGCGTTGTTTCTTGTGGTTGGCCGAACCGCGTTTTATGCTAGCGACAACGAGCGACCGGAGGATTGGATCGCGGCGCTCGAATGTTTCCGCCGTTGTCGAGTTTGGAATTGCGACATGGTTCTCAAGGCTCTGCGGCTCGCGGTCGTCTTCGTTCTGTTGCCGCTGCCTTTGGCCCGCGGCGACGACTGGCCGACGTATCAGCACGATTATGCCCGCAGCGGCGTGACTGCCGAGAAGCCGTCGTTTCCTCTGGCCGAATCGTGGACGCATCGGGCGCGGCACAAGCCTCAGCCGGCGTGGCCCGGACCCGCGCGGGAGGATCCGTATAACAAGGTGCAGAACCTGCGCCCGCGGATGACGTTCGACAAAGTGTTCCACGTCGTTGCGGCCGGCGAGGACCTCTACTTCGGCTCGTCCGCCGATGATCAGGTCTATGCGCTCGATGCGGCGACCGGCAAGGCGCGGTGGTCGTTCTTTGCGGAGGCGCCGGTGCGCTTCGCCCCGACGATTGCCGGCGAGCGGCTGTGCTTCGGCTCGGACGATGGCCGCGTGTATTGCGTCGCCCGCGAGGACGGAAAACAGATTTGGCGCCGCGATCCGCCGGAGAAAGATTACCGTCTGCCTGGGAACGGCCGCGTGATTTCGCTGTGGGCCGTGCGAAGCAGCGTGGTCGTCGACGGCGACGTGGTATATTTCTCGTCGGGCTTGTTCCCCAAGGAAGGCGTGTTCGTCAACGCGATCGATTCAGCGGACGGCTCGCCGGTGTGGCGCACGGCGAGCGCCGATCGGCCGGCACAAGGATATCTCCTCGCTTCGGCGACGCGGCTGTATGTCCCGACGGGGCGCGAGAATCCGCTGGTCTACGAGCGGGCGACGGGAAAAGCGCTGCAGGCCGTCCAGGGCGCGGGCGGAACCTACGCTCTGCTCACCGGCGACACGCTCATTTTCGGTCCCGGAAAGGCCGGCGAACTCGGCGTCGTCGAGCCGGGCCAGTCGGAGCAGCTCGCCAACTTCGCCGGCAATCATATACTCGTCGCCGGCGGTGTTTTCTTTCTGCACGCCAACGATCGGTTGCGAGCGCTCGATCAGGTGCGCTATGTCGAGTTGGCCCGCAAGCGCCGCGACTTGACCGCCCGCAAGAACGTGCTCACGGAAGAACTCAAGAAACTCGGTCGCCGCGCGGCGAGCGCCGAGGGCCTCAAGATGTCGACCGAGCTGGCGGCGGTGGGCAATGAACTCAACAAGGTGAACGCCGAGATCCCCAAATGCGTGAAGTGGGACGTGTCCTGTCCGCAGGCGCTCGCGCTCGTGATGACCGGCGATGTGCTCATTGCCGGCGGCGACGGCGAAGTCGCGGCCTACAGTGCAAGCGACGGAAAGCAGATCTGGAGCGCCGGAGTCGACGGCGCGGCGTATGGCCTGGCCGTCGCGAATGGCCGACTGTTCGTGAGCACGGACGTGGGCGCGATTCAGTGTTTCAAGTGACGACGACCAATTGTCGCGGCGCCGGTCAATTGTAGGAGGCGAATCCTTTCGCCGATGGAACGGCTAACGTGCGCCGTCGGCGAAAGGATTCGCCTCCTACAGTGGGAATAACAACGAGGCATCGAAATGCGTTTGCGATTCGCGTTGCTAGCCGCTTTGATTCCGGCTTCACTGGCGTGCGCCGACGATCCGCCCGGTCTTGTCGGCCACTGGGTCTTCGACAAGGCGAGCATAGCCGGCGGCCGCGTGAAGGCTCGGGCCGGCAAGCACGACGCCGTCGTGGCCGGGCCATTGACGATTGCGGACGACGTGCCCCGCGGCGCGATCGTTCTCGACGGCGAAAAGCAGACGATTTCGCTCGCCAACACGCCTGTGCCGCCCGTCGTTCCAAAGCGCGCAATGACCGTCGAAGCGTGGGTGAACGTGGCCGAGCCGCGCGAATGGGGCGGGATCGTCAGTGCCCTGCAAGACAACGGCGACTTCGAGCGCGGTTGGCTGCTCGGTTTCCGGCAAACGAACTTCTGTTTCGCCCTGTGTGCCGGAGAATCGGCGAAGCTCACGTATCTCGTCGCGGATGCCCCGTTTGAGCCGGGCGCATGGCACCACGTCGCCGCGACGTTCGACGGCGGCGAAATGCGGCTCTACGTCAACGGCGTGCTCGCGGCGAAGTCGCAAGAGCAAAGCGGCGATATTCGCTACCCGCCCAAGTTCTTCTACGAACTCGCCGCATACCACGACGACGACGAGCACTATCGCTGGCCCGGCATGTTGCACGCAGCGGCGGTATATGACCGCGCGCTTGGCGAGAAAGAAATCGCCGCGCGATTCGCGGCCAAACGGCAGGATTTCATCGCGCCGGTTCGCGTGACCATCGGGCCGATTGCGCGGCACGTCGATCATACGACGGTGGAAATCGGGTGGGGCACCGACGCCGAAGTGCCGACGTTGCTTGAGTATCGCCCGGGTAGCGCGGCCCCGCGTCGCACGGGCGACGACGCCAAGAAGACGTGGCACAAGGTGCGAATCGCCGACGTTCGCCGAGAAGGGGAATACACGTATCGCGTCCTCGTGCCGACCGCAGGCAGCGCGGTGGCAACCGGTCGCACGTACAGCTTCGATGCCTCGTTCGACTACACGCAGGACGCGCCGCCCGACGAGCCGTCGCCGTTTGTCGACGACGCCGCGACGCCGCGAATTGTCGAGTATGCCGAGCGGGCCGCGGAAAACGCCGGCGCGAAGCAAGGCGTTTGCCTCGTGCTTGGCTCCGCGCGCGGGAGGCTGGCGTATGAAATCGCCAAGCGGACCCAATTCCAAATCGTCGCCGTCGAGCCGAACGAAGCCAACGCGGCAGAGGCCCGGCGATTGCTCAGCGCGGCGGGTTACTACGGCGGGCGCGTAGCAGTGCATCACGGGCCGCTCGACAAGCTGCCGTATGCCGACTACATGGCAAACGTCATCGTGTCCGCGGAGCTGCTCGACGGGGCGACAAAGCCCGCGGTCGCCGCAAGCCTGGCGACGAGTTGGCTGCGCATGTTGCGGCCGGCCGGCGGCGTCATGTTGCTCGGCGCAACCGGCGATGAAGCGGCCCGGGCAGCGGTTGCCGATGCGCTGGTCGTTGCGCTCCGAATGGGCGATCTGAGTGAAACGAAGTTGATTGGCGGCGGCAAAGACACTTGGGTGTTGCTGAGGCGCGGCGAGCTCGCCGGCAGCGGCGATTGGTCGCATCAGTACGGTCTGGCCGACAACGCGTCGTGTAGCCAGGACGATCTCGTTGCGGGCGCCATGCGGCCGCTCTGGTTCGGGCAGCCCGGCCCGCGGCCGATGCCCGACCGCGGCGGACGCAATCCCGCGCCGCTGGCCGCCGGGGGCAACTTGTACGTGGAGGGCGACCGCATCCTGTTCGGCATGGACGCCTACAACGGCACGATTCGCTGGGTGTACCAAATCCCCGACCTGCGGCGGTCGAACGTTCCGCGCGATGCGAGCAACATGGCCGCCGGGAAGGACGCGGTACACGTCGCGCTCGGCGGTTATTGTTTGACGATCGACGCGATAACGGGCGAGTTGCGGTCGAAAGTCGCGGCGCCCGTGCCCGAGAAGGACAAGCCGTTCGACTGGGGCTACATCGCCCGCGTTGGCGATCGCGTTCTAGGAACCGCAGTGCGACCCAATTCCCGCTATGTCGCCGACCGCGGCGAGTGGTACGACGGACCGCCGGGCTGGGAAACCGAAAAAGTCGTCGCCGAGAATCTGTTTTCGCTCGAAGCGGCAACGGGCGCGAAGCGTTGGGAATATCGCGGCGGGCGGGTGCTCAACGCGACGATTACCGTCGGCGACGGCCGCGTATACTTCGTCGAGTCGCGTAGTCCGCGCGCCCTCGGGAAGCCAGGCGGCCGCCTGGGCGACGATGCGCTTGCCGATACCTATCTCGTTGCGCTCGATCTCGCGACCGGACAACCGCTCTGGCAAAGTCCCGTCGACTTCGGCACGGGCCGCCGCGCGTTGTATTTGAGCTATCACGACGGCTCGCTCGTCGCCGCCGGTTCGAACGACGACTACCGCGTGGCCGCGTTCGACGCCGCGACCGGCTCGACCAAGTGGCGGCAGACATTCCCGTGGAAGCTCGACCATCACGGCGGGGCGATTCAACATCCGGTGCTGGTCGGCGGCGTCGTTTACACCGAGTTCCAAGCCTTTGCGCTGTCCGACGGCAAACCGCTGCCCGGCTTGCCGCCGCGTGGACATGGCTGCGGCGCCCAGGCCGCTTCGCTCCATGCCATGTTCTATCGCGGCGGATATCACACGATGTTCGACATCCGCACTCGCGCTCAAACCGAGATGGCTCCGGCCCGCAGCGGCTGTTGGCTCGGAATCATTCCCGCCGGCGGCATCGTCATCGCTCCCGAGACGAGTTCCGGCTGCTCCTGCACGCATGCGCTGCAAACGTCGATGGCGTTCGTGCCGGTGCGGAAGGAGTGAGGTTGGAGGTTGCGCGATCGTAGCGATTGCGCGATTTGTGTCGCCTCGCTTGCGACTGTAGGAGGCGAATCCTTTCGCCGACGGTGATCCGACGGTGTCGCTGGCGGGGAATGGATTCGCGTTTGTTGGCTCCGGTTTGTCTTGCGCTGTTGGGCGCTACGTTAGTCCGCCTCTTTCTCGCGCCGCTTTACGAAATGATCACGTCTCCGGGCGTTAAAACGGCGGGTTTGCGGGCAATGTAACGGATCGTAGCGGTCGCAGCGTGCGACTGGCGAAAACGCCGGCGATTCACGCGCGCCACACGCTTGAAGCCCGGCGGTTTGTTGGTACAGTCGAAGATTATGGGGGTGTGAAAAATACGTCGTTACGTGAAGCGCGAATGATCCAGTCAGGCATTTGACCCATGCATGCTGCTCGCCGACCATTGCCCGAGGAAGTCGACCAAATCTTGCTGAACGCGCGGCTGCGCGACGAGATCGAACCGTATCAGGACGAGTCGATCGAGTGCATGAACTTGCGCCGCTTGCCGACCGAGGTGGAAAACCAATTCCTCTCGTCGATGCTGGCGTGGGAACGTGCGCCGATGACGCCGATCGCCGAATGGTTCGATCCGCCGCTGTGCCTGCCGCATCCCGACGTGCTCGGCGAAGAGCAGCTTCGCGACCGGCTGTGGGACGCGATTCACAAGCTGTATGCCAAGCGGATCGTGCTCGACTTTACGGATCACCTATCGGATCGCGAGTTGTACACGCTCATTTTGCGCGACATTCTGCCGTCGCCGGAGAAGCGTCTCGATCTGCCGGATCACTTCTTGCACTGGGACTGCGCCGGCGACGAAGAGACGTACCTGCGGTACTACGCCAGCGAGGAAGAGCGGATGGCATGGATCTGCGACGGCGATGCCGACGACGATCCGCTCCCGCCGCAAGACACGCCGCGCCACCGGCGGCAAATGCCGGGCCGGCCGCTGTAACGCGGAGGAAATGCAGAATGCAGAATTAAGAATGAAAAATGTGCGACGTCGCGCTGCAGATGATCGCATTCTTCATTTTGCATAGTGTCCGGCTAACGGGCCGGGGTTTCGGAATAACTGCCTAGTGCGAACGCACTTACGACGCAAAATGCGTGTACACGATCTGAAATCGCGAGCACAC
>QEVJ01000147.1 GCA_003576845.1 Planctomycetota bacterium | reverse complement strand
GCCGGGAAATCGCGCTTGCCGCGCGGCGGCCAGGCCCGCATGATCGTCGCTCGTAATCATCTGCACGCCGTGCAAGCCGCGTTGCTGCAACTCGGCGAAAAACTCGCGCCAATGCACCTCCGCTTCCGACAGCGACACGCTCACGCCGAGCACCGTTCTTCGTCCTTCGGGCGTGATGCCGACAATAAGAAAGCCCTTCGACATTCTTGCCGAAGGGCTTTCTGTCTCATCAAGTCGGGGTGACAGGATTTGAACCTGCGACCTTTTGACCCCCAGTCAAACGCGCTAGCCAGGCTGCGCCACACCCCGAGTGCTTAAACGGTCGTCCGGAAAGGACTTACGTCGATATCAAAATGTAGGCGAAACGGCCGCGCGCGTCAACCGGTGGGAGAGTGTTCGCGCGTTCGTGGGTTCGCGTGGGACAATCGAACGTCACACGAAGGCATCTTCGACGATTCGGCCGCCTTCGGTGGTTGTGGCCGTTTCGTCGAGGCCGTTGTGGAGATACGTGAGGCCCTCGTGGTCCATGCCCATCAAGTGCAGGATCGTGGCGTGCAGGTCGTGGACGTGAACGCGGTTCTCGATCGCGTGCAGGCCGACCTCGTCGGTGCGACCGATCGTGCGGCCGCCCTTCGCGCCGCCGCCGGCGAGCCACATCGTGAAGCCGTAGGGATTGTGGTCGCGACCGTTGCCTTTTTCGCTCATCGGCGTGCGGCCGAATTCGCCGCCCCAGATGACGAGCGTTTCGTCGAGCATGCCGCGGCGTTTGAGATCGGCCAGCAGCGCGGCGACGGGTTGATCGCTTGCCCGACAGAGTCCGCTGTGGTTGGCTTCAAGATTGGCGTGAGCGTCCCACTTGCTGCCGGAGCCGCAATAGATCTGCGCGAACCGCACGCCGCGTTCGACCAGCCTGCGAGCAAGCAGACAGCATCGGGCCATGTCGGCTGTGGCTTTTTTGTCGAAGCCGTAGAGCGTTTTCGTCTCGGCCGTTTCGCCCGCCAGATCGACCGCTTCCGGAGCGGCGGATTGCATGCGATAGGCGAGTTCATAACTGGCGATGCGGGCTTCGAGTTCATCCGCCTCGCGGCCGGCGGCGTGCTGACGGTTCAACTCGGCGAGCAGGTCGAGCTTGCGGCGCTGTTGCTCCTGCGTGACGCCTTTCGGCGTGGCAAGGTGCAAGATCGGAGCGCCGTCGCTGCGTAGCCGCGTGCCTTGATACGTCGCCGGCATGAAACCCGCGCCCCAGTTTCGCGGGCCGCCGGGCGGTTCGTCGGGCTTATCGAGCAGCACGGCAAACGCGGGCAAGTCCTGGTTCTCGCTGCCTAGTCCATACGTGACCCACGCTCCGAGACTCGGCCGGCCGGCAAGGATCGAGCCGGTGTTCATCTGACACACCGAGCCGACATGGTTCAGCCCATTGGCCCAGCAGGAGCGAATCACGCACAAATCGTCGGCGTGATTGGCCAGATGTGGCAGCCACTCCGAAAGCCATAGCCCACTGTCGCCGTGCTGCTTCCACTTCCGCGGGCAGTCGAGGATCGGGTTGTCGGACACGCCCATCGGCGTGAAAGCCCGCTCGATGCCGGCGGGAAGCGGCTGCCCGGCGAGCTGGTTGAGGAGCGGCTTGGGATCGAACAAGTCGATTTGGCTCGGGCCACCGTCGATGAAGATCCAGATGACGGCCTTGGCGGTCGCGTCGTAGTGCGGCTCCTTCGGCGCGAGCGGCGAAATCGCGCCGCCCCCGTTGGCACAAGCGGACTTTTCCCCGCGACCCAACAGATACGACAGCGCGAGCGCCCCGCAACCGCCGCCGGCGCGCGCGAGAAACTCGCGGCGGGATTGGGCAGTGATCCGGTGAGCGATTCGATGCGACATGCGAGCCTCGCGATTAAATGGCAAACCTCGCGCAAACCGTTGCGACGTTACGACCAACTACAGGCTAAGGCGGCCGGCGGTGAATGTCAACGCGAAGGGATTCGGCGCCCAGAATACGCGCGAGGACGCGATTTGCCCCACTCAGTTGCCCCAGATAAACTGCCGAGAGTCCCGAGCCTGCGGAGGTACGGCTCGTGGCCGTGCTCATTGCGATTGCGCCCATGTTTGACGGCCCACCACTCGAAGAATACGTGCCCGCGTGGGTCCTCTGGGGACAAGTAGCGATCGTTCCACTGGCAGCGTTCCTGGTCGTTTACCTGCCGTGCCGGTGGTCGGCGGCCGTGGCGTCGGGACCGCGTCCGCTGCCCGGCACGGACCAGTGGTGGCTGCGTGCCGAGCGTTTCGCGCAGGTGCGCGCGGCGCGATTCACCGTAGTCGTCGTGATGGCGGCAATCGTGGCGTTGCTGACTTCGTTGGTCGCGAGTCCGCTGTCGAACGTCACGGCGGGATTGCGCGTTTCGCTGGCCGCGGTCGCAACGGTTGCGGCGGTTTACGCGGCGCGCGCGGCGACCGCCCGACAGATGCTTTGCCGGTCGTTCAGCACGTGGCGCCTTGCGCGCGACCATGTCGTCACACTGGCGGTGTTCGGTTTTTCCTTCTACCTATTCGCATTGGTTGCGGCTTTCGCGATGCCGGCAAGATACGACGCTACCACGGCTGCGTGGCTCGTCGGCGTATTTGCCTTGGGTGTGGCGATGCGATACGGAGGCTCCATTTGGCTACTTGGCGCGATCCAGGCGCTCGTTCCCGCGCCTCGACGGGTCTGCGATGCCGTGGCGGCGGTCGGCGGCGGGAATGCGTCGGTGTACGAGCTTCGGGTCGGCTATGCCAACGCCTTTGCGTTCCCAAAACACAACGCCGTGGCGTTCACGACGCGGTTCTTGGAGATTAGCAGCGACGAAGAACTAAAGGCGGTCGCCGCGCATGAAGTCGCACATCTCGGCGACCCGAATATGAAACGCTCGACAAGGCTGAGTTGGGTGGGGTTGGCGACCATCCTGCTTCTCGTTCAGCTTCGTCCGGCCGCTGCGACTTGGGGCAGTACCGGTAAAAATACGGTGTTTGCCGCCGCGGCCCTGTTCGCGATCTACACACGCTTCAAAGGACGAGGCATTCGCGCGAAAGGCGAAGCGCATGCCGATTCGGAAGCAGCGAAGCTGACCGACCCGACGGCGTATGCCCGCGCACTTGAGAATCTCTATCGCGACCGATTGGGAACGGTCCGGGACAAGTCGTGGCTCGGTCATGCATCGCTTTACGACCGCATGACCTCGGCAGGCGTCACGCCGGAGTTCGAGCGAGTTCCAAAGCAACTGCCGGCAATCTTTCGCCCGCGCGTCTTGTTCGCAGCCGTGCTTCCCGCGATGACTTGTGGACTGCTCGCCGTCGTAGCTGTGACCGCAGGTCGCGTTGCACAACTCGGCATCGACGAGCCGCGGGCTCGATTGGCTTACAACACTTTATTCGGCGGAACGGCATTGGAAGCGCTCGATGCCGCCGAGGTCGCGGCCGCTCGCGGTGATGCAGGGCTCGTTCGCGCAGTCATCCGCCGCGTCGTTGAGCGCTCGCCAGACGACATATTCGTTTGGGCCAAAGCAGCGGGAGTCCTGGCGCTGACGGGCTTCGACGACGACGCGGACGCTGCCGTTACCCGAGCGCGGAAGCTCGTCGCCGACGAGGCGGAACAGGAACGTCTCGACCTCGGGAAAGACCTGGGATACGCGACTGCCGCGGCCGAGTACGTCGACGATGTCGAACGGTACATTCAGTCCGTTCGTGCGTCGCGGCGCCGAGCAACGACGCCTTAGCCCACGTGCAGCGACCGGTGGTGGTCTGGCTGAGCCAATGTGGCCGGCGGCCGGGCGCTGCGCCGAAACAGCCACCCAAGCACCGCCCGCGTCGTTTCCGGTCGAACGAACGCGAGGTTGCCGATGAGCATCGCTAGGCCGAAGGTGATCATGCCCATGAACATCGCGATGCCGAGGTGGAGTGGGATGGCTACCAGGAGCATCCAGGGTCGCGTGGCGCGGGGCCAGATGAGCACGGGGTAATAGATTTCCCAATAGACCGTCACGTGGCTCATGAATGCGCCGAGCATCGGCCACCAGGCGAGCCAGGTCGCGTCGAGCGATTGGTATTCGAGATTGGCGACCGCGCCCCACAAGCCCGTGCCGTTCCACCACGCTTCGCCGACGAGCTTGCCGAAGCCCGCGTACATGTAAATGACGCACATGTGAAGCTGCACGAGGCGAACGGCGAGGTTCGCGCCGACGCTCGGAATGCACGCGGGGAGCGACGTTCCTTGGGCCGCGGCCTTCCGGCGACGAAGCCAGCTATCGAGCGAATAGCACGCCCCGCTCGGCCCGATCATGAGCGCGAAGGCGAGCATCGTATTGATCTGATCGAGTCCGAAGAGCGCTCCGGGCGTCCGATGGACGTAAGAAACGGCGAGCACCCAGCCGAGAATTGCCGCGGCGCGCGTGAAGAGCCCGAGCGTCAACAGCGCGAACACCGCGAGCGCAACGATGTGGATCGCCCACACGGCTTCCATTGTGTCGGCGAGGTAGAACACGCTCCAGACGAACGAGACGTTGCCATACAGGTCGCCGGGCATTTCCGCCGAACCGACGTAGGCCTGGCGTGCTGCGTACGGCGAAACCCAACTGTTCGGCCCGAAGAACGCCGCGAGGTCGAGCGTCCAGACCAGGTGCGTGTACAGAAGCATTGCGCCGCCGAAAATGCGGACGAGGCCAAGCGTCGCCGGGTCGACGGCCGTGAACCAGAAACGGTTCCAACCGGCGAGAGCGCTTCGGGCGGTGCGTTCGAGAAAATCGAACGGCGAAACGGCGGCGTCGGTCATTTGCGCGCCTCCCATTCGCCGAGCTTCGTTTCACGCAAGTAGCGCGGGTCGCCAAGCTTCACGCCGGACTGCACCTCGGCGATCGACGGCAGGCCGCGTTCCTGTCCCCAAAGCGTCACCTTCGACCCGCCGTGCCTGGCGAGCAAATGCTCGGCGTAGGAGCGCGTATAAATGTCCGCCATGCGGTTCAGCTCTTCGCGAGCTCGCTTCCATTCTTCGTAAAGCGCACTGCCGGGAGCGGCGCCTTCGGGCGGTTGTGGCAAAACCTGGTAGGACGACTCGAGCGACTCGGTGAGCATGAAGTGGCGGTGATAGCGCAGACGCGGCCAATGTTCTTGGCGATGAGGAAGGATGCCGTCGATCGGCCGACGGCCGTCGGCGAAGTCGACGCGATAACGAACCAGATGGCTTGGCCCGGGAATGTTGAAAAACCGATAACCGTGGTTGAGTTCGGTCGCTTCGATGTACGGCCGCAACACGGCTCGCGCGCGCTCGCCCAGCGCCGAAGACGGCGGCCAAGCGAATGGTGCGACGAACACCGCGGTAACATGTAGCGCGACGAAGGCGCTTACGATTGCGCGGCGGCGGACGCTCCAGTTCGTTGCGGCAACGGGCGGCATGGACACAGCTTTCTACGTTGTGCGGTTTAGTTGATATCGACCGCCGCACGCCGAGCCGAATATGGCGAAGACGCCTCGAACGTTGCTCCGCGCGCAAACAAAAACCCTCGCGCCAGTCGTAACCGACGCGAGGGTTGGTGAAACTCTGCGGACGTTGTCGATCGCGCCGATTAGCGAGCCGAATCGCCCGTCGCCGCGGCAAGGGCCGGAGCGTCGAAGTCGAATCGAACGTCCTGATCGTCGCCCGGTCGAAGCGTGATCGTCTTCTCCTGGCTGACCGTGCGGCCATTGCGGACGGCGACGGCGCGAACGGTGTAGTTGTCCCAAACGTCGCCCTTGGCGAGAGCCGTCGTGGTAAACGTGCGGGTTTCGCCTTGTTGCCGTGATTCTCGATCGGAGAGGTATAGCTTCGCGTCCGACGGAAGGTGAATCGTCACGCGCGTGGCCGGCGCGTTGGCCGGTTCGTCGAGCTGCTGCTCGGCCGTGACGTTCTCGGTGCTCTCGGCGCTGTCTTCCGCGGTAAAGTCGAGCCGCGTAGCGTTTCCTGCCCGCAGGTCGACGGTCTTCACGCGGGAGACGAGCTGGCCGTCTTGCTCCCATTCCGCTCGGACGCGGTACGTGTAGCGATAACCGGGCGTCAGGTTCTTCGACACGAACTGGCGGACTTCGCCCGGCGTCGTGGTCGGCTTGTCGTTGACGAAGATTTTTGCATCGCCCGGCACCGCGACGGTAAGCATCGAGCTGTCGCCGTCGGGATCGTACATCGTCGATTCGGTTTCGCCGGGAAGTGCCGCCGGACCGGGCTGGGCGGGTTGGCCTTCGCCCATCGGCGGTGGCGGAGGCGGTTCCGTCGCAGGCTTTTCGGTCGTCGTTTCATCGCCCATGCGGTAGACGGTTGTACCGCCCGTGGAACCGCCGCTCGAGCCATACGCATATCCGCCGCTGGAACCCCAGCCGCCGGACGAACCGTGCGAGGCGTAGGCCTTGCGATACCAGCCGCCGCTCGAACCGCCGGACGAACCCCAGCCGCCCGACGAGCCGCCACTGCTGGCGTGATGCTTGTGATGGAAGAGCCAGCGGAAGGGCCGCCATCCGCCGCTGCTGCCCCCGCTCGATCCCCAGCCGCCGCTGCTACCGCCGGACGAGGCATAGCCCCAACCGCCGGAACTGCCGCCGGAGCCTCCGCCCGAGCTACCGCCGGACGAACCGTGGGAAAACCATCCCGCGTGGGCCGTGGCGCCGCATACGCCGAACGCGACGATTGCGGCCGCGGCACGGAGCCAATGTTTGCGGTTCTTCCTAAACATGCCATCCCCCTCAATAAACAACGGTGTATGAACAACAACGCCGCGCAGGCGTTGCCAGCACGCTTGTAAGGCAAACATAGCAAGGCAAAATGGGGCACGCAAGGAATTTAGGCGACTTGCGTTTGGCTTAACGATGGCGAAGCTGGGACCGGATATTCCGGTTGTATCGACGTAGTGGATTGTCTGCGTCGGCTGTGGGTCTCGCCGTCAGACTTCGCGCCGCTACGATTGATGCAGACAAGACCGGGCCGGCTAAACGCAGGCGACGTGCCCATCGCCAAATCGGAGACCGGCTTTGCGACCGGCGTGTATGACGTGCGACTATTGACCTACAACATCCACAAGGGCGTCGGTGGCCGCGACCGCCTCTACCGGCTTGAGCGGATCGTCGAGGTGATCGACCGGGAACAGCCGGATCTTATTTGCCTGCAAGAAGTTACGCACGGCGCGCGACGTTCCCGATTCCACGACCAGGCTCGAATCTTGGCCGATCATTTCCAGTTTCCCGGCACGGCGTTTCAGATGAACGTCCACTGGAAAGTGGGAGGCTACGGCAACCTCTTGCTTTCCCGCTGGCCGTTTCGTTGCCGGCATCACATCTCGCTGCGATGCCAGCAAAAGAAGCCGCGCGGGGCCCAATTGGTCGTCGTCGATACGCCGTTTGGACCCATGCACCTCGTGAATGTCCACCTCGGACTCGCCGAACGGGAGCGGCACTGGCAGATCGCTCACCTGCTCGACCACCGGCTGTTCGCCGAGGGGAATGGGATGCCGCTCATCATCGCGGGCGATTCCAACGATTGGCGAAACACGCTTGTCGGCGGCCGGCTGGCCGGAATGTCGCTGCGGCTGGTTTCGTCGCCGCCGAGCAAGTTCCGTACATTTCCCGCCTGGTTGCCGCTCGGTTCCCTCGACAAGGTGTTTTGCTGCGACCGGGTGAAAGTGGCCGCCGCGCATGTGGTGCGAACGCAAACGGCCCGCCGCGCGTCCGACCATTTGCCGATGGTTGTCGATTTCGACATTTGAGAGCCGCCTCCGCGCACCCCCGATTCTCCGCGGAGAAAGCGTCGCCCTGCTGATTCTGCGACCGCCGGACATCAAGGCGGCTAATTGGCGCCGATCCGTCGAGGCTTTACCGAACCTGCGACGCAAACCAATTGTAATCAATGGTTTGCGGAAACGCGGATTTAGCGTGCCGAGCGATTTCCTGGGAAGCGCCGTTTTCTCGACGAACCTGCTTGACTGAATCGTGTCCGGTGGCTAGCCTACTATCTCCTATCGGAATGATGCGTTTTCGCATTATTCGCCGAATTGATTGTAAAGCGCCTCCGAGACCTCGGGCGGCGTGGGCAGGCGGCGAAGGCACTACGGCGGACTCTTGGCGATGCAACTGCGCCCTCTCAAAGTATTCTGTGACGTCGTCGGTTACCGCAGCTTTTCGCGGGCGGCCGAGGAAAACGGCATTTCGCAGTCCGGCGCGAGCCAGGTCGTGCACCAGCTCGAAGCGGGGTTGGGGGCGAAGCTCATCGATCGCTCAAAGCGGCCCTTCGTGTTGACGCCCGCCGGCGAAACTTACTACGCCGGCTGCCGCCGGATCGTCGAGCGCTACCTTGCGCTAGAAGACGAAGTCCGCACGATGAACCAAGAGCCGGCAGGCCGGCTGCGGGTGGCTTCGATCTATTCCGTCGGCTTGCACTACATGAACCAGTGCCTCAAACGGTTCATGACGCAGTGGCCGAAAGTCAACGTTCGGCTCGAATACCAGCATCCCAATCGCGTGAGCGACATGTTCGAACACGATCAGGCCGACGTCGGCTTGATCAGCTATCCCAAGTCGACGCGAACCATCACCGCGCTGCCCTGGCGCGAAGAGCCGATGCTGCTCGTCTGCCATCCGCAGCATCGCCTTGCCGTCGCCGGAGTTCGCGACCTCAGCGACCTCGACGGCGAGAAAATGATCGGCTTCGACGCCAGCCTTACCATTCGCCGCGAAATCGACCGCGTGCTCGACCAGCACGGCGTCGAGGTCGACGTGGTCATGGAGTTCGACAACATCGAAACGATCAAGCGGGCCGTCGAAATAGACGCGGGCATCGCCTTGTTGCCCGAGCCGACCGTCGCCCGCGAAGTGCAAACCGGTTTGCTGGCGGCGGTCCGCCTGCCTACCGATGAGTTGAAACGCCCAATTGGCATCATTCACCGCCGCGGCAAAGAACTCGGCAAAGCCGCGCGCCGGTTCATTGAGTTGCTTCGAGAGGACCTGCCGAAGAGTACGAGCAAGGAACCGCCGGCCGATCCAGCGGTCGACGCGAAATCCCTCGCGGACGAATTGGTCGTCGCGGGCAATCCCAACGGTCGCTCCAGCAACACGAACGGGCACGGCGGCAATGGCCACGGCGAAAAACGTCCGGCCGCCGCCCGCTTGAAGGCAAACGCATAACCCCAGCGGCGCTCACGGCGTCGCGCCCCTGGCGCAGACTGCGCGCCGCGGTCGACGAAATTCGCACGACACAAGGAGGAGGATTTCGGATTGCGGACGAAGGATCGTGGGAAGATTCCCTCAATCCAAAATCCTCGATCCTCCATCCTCAAATCACCATGCACGAAACTCCCCTCGCCATGACCGGTCTTCCCGAAAAACACGGCCTCTACGACCCGGCGAACGAGCACGATAGCTGCGGCGTCGGTTTCGTGGCCCACGTGAAAGGTCAGCGCAACCATCAGATCTTGCTCGACGCCGACGAAGTGCTCCGCAACATGGATCACCGCGGCGCGTGTGGCTGCGAAGCGAACACGGGCGACGGGGCCGGCATGATGACCGCGCTGCCCGATGCCTTCTTGCGAAAAGTTGCTAAAGCGGAGCTGGCCGCGGAACTCCCGCCGCTCGGTCAATATGCCGCGGGCAACATGTTCTTGCCCCGCGACTCCGTCGAACGTGCCCACTGCAAGCAAACCGTCGAGCGGCTGATCGCCGAATGCGGGCAGCGGCTCATCGGTTGGCGGCGTGTGCCGACGGACGCGGCGAAAGCCGATATCGGTCCCACGGCGCTCTCGGGCGAGCCGTGCGTCGAGCAACTGTTCATCGCCGCGGAAGGCGTTTCCGGCGACGCCTTCGAGCGCCGGGTCTACTCCATCCGCAAGCAAGCCAGCCACGCCCTGCGCGGCGACAAGTCGCTTTCCCAGCGGCGGATGTTCTACGTTTGCAGTTTGTCCACCAAGGTGATGATCTACAAAGGCATGCTCACCTCGCACCAGGTCATGCCTTACTATCCGGACCTTTCCGACCCGGACTACGCGACGCATTTCGCGATGGTCCATTCGCGGTTTTCGACGAACACGTTTCCGAGTTGGGACCGCGCCCAGCCGATGCGATTCATGAGCCACAACGGCGAGATCAACACGCTGCGCGGCAACATGAACTGGATGTCCGCCCGCCAAGGCACGGCCAAGAGCGAGCAGTTTGGCGACGAGTTGGAGAAGCTTTTTCCCGTCGTCGAACCCGACTGTTCGGACTCCGGCACCTTCGACAACGTGCTCGAATTCCTGCTGATGAACGGCCGCACGCTGCAAGAGGCCGTCATGATGATGGTGCCCGAAGCCTGGCAGAACCACGAGACGATGAGCGAGGCGAAGCGGGCGTTCTACGAATACAACTCGACGGCCATGGAGCCGTGGGACGGTCCTGCGTCGATCGTGTTTTGCGACGGCAAGTACATCGGCGCGGTGCTCGACCGCAATGGCCTGCGGCCGAGCCGCTATTACCTCACGACCGACGATCGCGTCATCATGGCCAGCGAAGTCGGCGTGTTGCCGGTCGATCCGAAAATCGTCGCGGCGAAGGGCCGGCTGCAACCGGGCCGAATGTTTCTCGTTGACTTCGACCAGGGGCGATTGATTTCCGACGAAGAGATCAAGAACGAGTTCGCCTCGCGGCGGCCCTATGCCCAGTGGCTCCGAGAGCAGCGGATCGAACTCGCGGAACTCCAAACCGACAAGGAACCGCACGGCTTCGATCGCCAGACGCTGCTCCCGCGGATGCAGGCGTTCGGTTACACGATCGAAACGATGCACTTCATGCTCGTGCCGATGGTCGGCGAAAGCCGCGATCCGGTCGGCTCGATGGGCAACGATTCGGCGCTCGCCTGCCTCTCCGATCAGCCGCGGATGCTCTACGATTACTTCCGCCAGCTATTCGCCCAGGTCACCAACCCGCCGATCGACTCGATCCGCGAAGAAGTGATCATGTCGCTCGAATGCTACATCGGGCCGGAGCGGAACCTGCTGGAAACGACGCCGGAGCACTGTCACCGGCTGCTCGTTCCGCATCCGATCCTGACGAATGAGGAACTGGCGGCGCTCAAGCACATGGATCACCGCGGCTGGCGCACCCGGACGATTGACATCACGTTCCCGCGCGGCGAGGGCCGCCGCGGACTTGTCGCCGCGCTCGACCGCATCTGCCGCGAAGCCGAAGAGGCCATCGACCAGGGCTATAGCCTAATCGTGCTGAGCGATCGGGCGATATCGCAAGATCGAGTTCCCGTGAGCACGCTGCTCGCTTGCGGCGCGGTGCATCATCATTTGATTCGCCGGGCCAAGCGAACGCAGATCGGCATCGTGCTCGAAACCGGCGAAGCCCGCGAAGTGCATCACCACTGCCTGCTTGTCGGTTACGGGGCCGACGCGATCAATCCCTACCTCGCGTTCGAGTCGCTCTGGCAAGCCCGCGCCGAAGACATGCTCGATGCGAAAAAATTCCCGGACGACGACAAGGTGGTTGTCGGCTATCGCAAGGCGGTTGCCAAGGGCATGCTCAAGGTGATGGCTAAAATGGGCATCTCGACGCTTCAATCGTACAAGGGCGCGCAGATTTTCGAGGCCATCGGCTTGGGCAGCGAGGTCGTCGACCGCTGCTTCGCCGGAACCGCAAGCCGCGTGCAGGGCGTCGACTTCGACGTCCTCGCGGAAGAGACGCTCCGCCGCCACGCCCTCGGTTTTCCCGAGCGCCCAGAAGACCGCCAGGCAAGCCTGCCCAATCCCGGCGAGTTTCATTGGCGGGCCGAAGGCGAGCGGCACATGTGGGACCCGCAGGCAATCGCCGACCTGCAAATCGCCGCCCGCACGAACAGTCCCGACGCCTATTGGCGCTTTGCTCACCACGCCAACGAAGACTCCCGCACCCGCTGCCACTTGAAAGGCCTGCTGAAATTCAAGTTCGACGAATCGAAGGCGATCGACATCCACGAAGTCGAGCCTGCGAGCGAGATCGTCAAACGCTTCTGCACCGGCGCGATGAGCTTCGGCTCGATCTCGGCCGAATCGCACGAAACGCTGGCCATCGCCATGAACCGCATTGGCGGCAAGAGCAATACGGGCGAGGGCGGCGAGGATCCCGAACGCTTCGTGCCGATGACCAACGGCGACTCGAAGCGATCGGCGATCAAGCAGGTCGCCTCGGGCCGCTTCGGCGTGACGATCTGGTATCTGGCGAACGCCGATGAACTGCAAATCAAGATCGCCCAAGGCGCGAAGCCCGGCGAGGGCGGCGAATTGCCCGGCAAGAAAGTCGACGCCAACATCGCCCGCATTCGCCACAGCACGGCCGGCGTGGGCCTGATCTCGCCGCCGCCGCACCACGACATCTATTCGATCGAAGATCTCAAGCAGCTCATCCACGACCTCAAGAACAGCAACCCCGCAGCGCGGATCAGCGTCAAGCTCGTGTCCGAGGTCGGTGTCGGCACGATCGCGGCCGGCGTCGCGAAAGCGTATGCCGATCACATCGTCATCGCCGGCGACGGCGGCGGAACCGGCGCTTCCCCGCTCACGAGCATCAAGCACGCGGGCTTGCCCTGGGAACTCGGCATTGCCGAAACCCATCAGACGCTCGTGCTCAACGACTTGCGGAGCCGCGTCGTGCTGCAAACCGACGGCGGCCTGAAGACGGGCCGTGACGTCGTGATCGCCGCGCTGTTGGGCGCGGAGGAATTCGGTTTTGCCACGGCGCCGCTCGTGACGCTCGGCTGCATCATGATGCGGAAGTGTCACTTGAACACGTGCCCGGTCGGCATCGCCACCCAGGACCCGGAGCTGCGCAAGAAGTTTGCCGGCAAGCCCGAGTATGCGATCAACTACTTATTCATGGTCGCGGAAGAAGCCCGCGGCATCATGGCCAGGCTCGGTATTCGCGCGGTGAACGAGTTGATCGGGCGGTGCGACCTGCTCGACGCGAACGATGCGATCGAGCATTGGAAGGCCGACGGCATCGACTTGACGCCGATTCTAACGCCGGCCCGCAAGCCGCGCCCGGACGTCGGCGTCTATTGCACGCAAGCGCAAGATCACGGCCTGCAATTCGCCCTCGACCACAAGCTGGTCGAATTGGCTCAGCCCGCGATTCAAGGCCGCGAGTACGTCCGCATCGAGCTGCCGATCATCAACACGAACCGCACGGTCGGCACGATCCTCAGCCACAACGTCGTCAAGAAGTGGGGCGAGCTCGGCCTGCCCGACGGCGTGATTCACGTCAAGCTCAACGGTTCCGCGGGCCAGAGCTTCGGCGCGTTCCTGGCGCACGGCATCACGCTCGAACTCGAAGGCGATGCGAACGATTACGTCGGCAAAGGACTCTCCGGCGGCAAGGTCATCGTCTACCCGCCGCAAGGCAGCACGTTCGCGTCGGAGGAGAATATCCTCGTCGGCAACGTCTGTCTTTACGGCGCGACCGACGGCGAAGCCTATTTCAACGGCCGCGCCGCCGAACGATTCTGCGTTCGCAACAGCGGGGCGATCGCGGTCGTCGAGGGCGTCGGCGATCACGGCTGCGAGTACATGACGGGCGGCCGGGCCGTCGTGCTCGGAACTACCGGCCGCAACTTCGCCGCGGGTATGTCCGGCGGCATCGCCTACGTTTGGGATCGCCACGGCGATTTCCTCAAGAAATGCAACCTCGGACTCGTCGAGCTCGAGAAGCTCGAAGACCCCGAGGATATCCAGGAGCTTCGCGGGATGATCGAAGCCCATCACAAATACACGTTGTCCAAAGTCGCGGCCCGCGCCCTCGAATGCTGGCCCGACGTGCTTCGCGAGTTCGTCAAGGTCATGCCCGTCGACTACAAACGGGTACTCCAGCAGCGCCAGCAGCACGACGAGGAAATCGAAGCGCCCGTCCACGGAGTGCCGACTCATGGGTAAGCCGACAGGATTCAAGGAGTTTCAGCGCAAGACGGTTCCATATCGCGACCCGATGTTGCGCGTGCTCGACTACGGCGAGATCTACACCGATCCGGCCGAGGAGCATTTGCGCACGCAGGGCGCGCGGTGCATGGATTGCGGCGTTCCGTTTTGCCAGTCGGCGACCGGTTGTCCGATCGACAACCTGATTCCCGAATGGAACGACCTCGTCTATCAGGGCCGCTGGCGCGAAGCGCTCGACCGGCTGCACAAAACGAACAACTTTCCGGAGTTCACCGGCCGGGCGTGCCCCGCGCCGTGCGAAGGCGCGTGCGTTCTCGGCATCACGGATCCGCCGGTGACGATCAAGAACATTGAAAACGCCATCGTCGACCGCGGATTCGCCGAAGGTTGGGTGAAGCCCGAGCCGCCCAAGTCGCGCACCGGCAAGAAAGTCGCCGTCGTCGGCTCCGGACCCGCGGGACTTGCCGCCGCCGCGCAGCTCAACAAGGCTGGCCATCTCGTGACGGTATACGAACGCGCCGACCGCATCGGCGGCCTGTTGATGTATGGCATTCCCAACATGAAGCTCGACAAAGCGCTCGTCGAACGGCGTCTCGACGTGCTCCGAGCCGAAGGCGTGACGTTCGTCACGAATGCCAACGTCGGTCAGAACGTCGATCCCAGGCAGCTTTTGGCGGAGAACGACGCGGTATTGCTTTCGACCGGCGCCACGCGGCCCCGACACGGGCACGGACTGCATCGGCACGTCGATGCGCCACGGTTGCAAGAGCCTGGTCAACTTCGAGCTCTTGCCCAAGCCGCCGGAAACCCGCGCCCCCGACAACCCCTGGCCGCAGTGGCCGCGGATTTATCGCGTCGACTATGGCCATCAAGAGGTGGCTGCGAAATTCGGCCAGGACCCGCGCGTGTATCGCATTTTGTCCAAAGAATTTCTCGACGACGGCCACGGCAACGTGGCGGGCGTAAGAACGGTCGAGGTCGACCTGACCAAACCGCGCGACCAGCAGGAAATCCCGGGCACCGAAAAGACTTGGAAGGCCGACCTGATCCTCCTGGCGATGGGCTTTTTGGGACCGGAACAGTACGTCTCCGATTTGCTCGGCATCGCCTACGATCCGCGGTCGAATTATCAGGCCCAGCACGGCCCGTTCGCCACGAACGTCCCTAAGGTGTTCGCGGCCGGCGATTGTCGCCGCGGTCAATCCCTGGTCGTGTGGGCGATTAACGAAGGGCGCGGCGCTGCGCGGGCGATCGACGTGTTTCTGATGGGCAAGAGCACGCTGCCGGCGCCGGGCTGACGTTCGCGCACCCCCGGTCGAGCCGATCGTGCGCGACGGAAACGGTTGCCGGCTGAAAGATTAGGATGTCGCGGCTGCTGCGCCGATTTTGGCTTCCTTGTAGCTGATTGTGCAGTCGCCTAGAATGGGGTTCCGCGGCCGTGGCTGGCCTTTCTTCTCCGTTGGTGGGCCGCGGATGTTCTTGCTCTGGTGCTGCTTGCCGTTGCCGAGCCTCGTTGCATGAGCGAATTACGTCACGAATGCGGCATTGCCGCGGTTTATCACTTGCCGGGGGGCGAACGGAGTCCGCTCTGCCCGGAGCAGGGGCCGGAACACGTCGCGCGGCTGATTCCGCGGATGCTCCTAGACATCCAGAACCGCGGGCAGCTTTCGGCGGGGATCACGTCGTATGCCCCGGGACGACAGCAGTTGCTCGACACCCACCGCGACTTGGGCACCGTGACCGAAGTGTTTCGCCTGTCGCACCGCGGCAAGGCCGAAGCCCTCATGCAGCGGTACACGGGGATGGCGGCGATCGGCCATGTCCGCTATGCCACGTGCGGCGCCGAGGACCGCAGCTACGCCCAGCCGTTCGAGCGGCACCATCTGCTCAAGACGAAGTGGTTCAGCTTCGCCTTCAATGGGCAATTGGCGAACTATCCGGACTTGAGGCAGGAATTGCTAGCCGAGGGCGACCATCACCTCGCCCGCGAGACGGACACCGAAATCATCATGCACGAGATCAGCCGCGAACTGTCGGCCGACGGGCGGCTCGAACCGTTCGAGGTCTGGCAGCGGGTCGCGCGGCGATTCGACGGGGCCTATAGCCTCGCCTTGCTCAACGCGATGGGCGAAATGCTCGTCGTCCGCGATCCGCTCGGCATCAAGCCGCTCTGCTATGCCAAGGAAGGGCCGATGTTCGCCGCGGCGAGCGAGAGCGTCGCTTTGCTCAACCTCGGCTTTGCGCCGGAGAGCATCAAGTCGCTTTTGCCGGGGCAGGCGATCACGATCGGCAAGCGGGGTTTCGAAATTCGGCCGTTCGCGTCCTATGCCCGGCGGGCGCACTGCTTCTTCGAGTGGATTTACTTCGCGAACGTCGCCAGCACGCTCGACGACCGCAGCGTGTATCTCGCCCGCAAGCAATTGGGCGAGGAACTTGCGCGGCAGGAGCGCGCCCTGGGTCTCGTCCCCTTCGACGACGACACGATCGTCGTGCCGGTTCCGGATACGAGCAAAGCCGCGGCCGACGCGATGGCCTACGCGCTGCGGATTCCGGCGATGGAGGGCTTGATCCGCAATCGCTACAGCGGCCGCACCTTCATCGAAGGCACCACCAGCCGCCGCCGCGCCGCCGAAACGAAATACACGCCGCTCCGCGAAGTGCTGGAAGGCAAACGGGTGATCCTGGTCGAAGATTCGATCGTCCGCTCGACGACGATGAAGGTGCTGCTCTCGCGAATTCGCGAGCTCGGCCAGGCCCGCGAGATTCACGTCCGCGTGGCGTGCCCGCCGATCGTGGCGCCCTGTTTTTACGGCATCGACATGTCGACGATCGGCGAGTTGTTCGCGCCGAAGTTCATGGACGACGGCGAGCTGACGGCGGAAGTGCAAGACCGGATGGCGGAGACGCTCGGCGCCGATTCGCTGCGCTACTTGCCCGTCGAGGCCATCGCCCGGGCCGTCGGTTTCGACCACGATCAGCTTTGCCAGGCGTGCATCACGGGCGAATACCCGACCGCTGCCGGGCAGGAACTCTATCAAGTCGCGCTCAACAATGTGCAGAACAACATCGAGCGGCGAGCTTACGAAACCCTCGAACGATAGACGTGGGGAAATGCAAAATGCAAAATGAAGAATGAAGAACAGGGACGTTGCCCGAGCGATTACCATACTCCGCGCGCGACGTGTCCTTCATTTTTCATTCTTCCTTTTGCATTTTGCATTCTCTTAACCGTGGCGCAAATCACCGAGAGCCTGGGCCAACTCGTCGAGCATCTGGCTCGCTTGCCGGGCATTGGCAAGAAGTCGGCCGAGCGGCTCGCGTATCATTTGCTGCGCGTTCACAAGACCGAGGCTTTGGCCCTGGCCGACGCGATTCGCAACGTCCGCGAGAACGTTCACTATTGCAAACAGTGCTTCAATCTGGCCGAGGGCGATCTCTGCACGATTTGCCAGGACCCGCGGCGCGATCCATCGTTGCTCTGCGTGGTCGAACAGCCGCGGGACCTCATCGCTCTCGAGCAGGCTGCCTGCTACCAAGGACTGTATCACGTCCTGCTCGGACGCATTGCGCCGCTGGAAGGGATTACGGCGGATCAACTGACGATCGACCGTCTGATCGAGCGGGTTCGCGCCGGCGGCGTTCGCGAAGTCATCATGGCGACGAACCCCACCGTCGAAGGCGACGGCACCGCGCTTTACATAACCAATCTGCTCGCCGACCTGCCAATCCAGTTCACACGGTTGGCCCGGGGCATCACGTCGGGCAGTGTCCTTGAGTTCGCGAACAAGGAAATCCTGGCCGATGCACTCTCCGGCCGGCAGAAGTTCTGACCATTCTTGTGACTGTCGAACGAGGGGACCGGTTCAAGGGTCCCGCACCGGCGGACGGTGGATTTCGCATCCGAATACCGCCTATTCTGCGGCGCCTGCCCAATTGGCCGCAAAACCGCCCCCTTTGTCTCGCCATTGGGTCGGCAAAAAGGTACAGTTGTGTGCGCTTCCCCGGCCCGGCCGCGGACCGTTAGGTTCCCAGGCCCGTATAATTGGCACCAGGGCTGCGGCAAACGGATTTTTTCGACGCGGTTGGCGACGGCACCGTATTTGCAAACGCGGTTTTTCTATGCGACTCGGATTTAGCCAAGAACTTCGCCAGGTCCAGAAGCAGATTCTGGCCCCGCGCATGATCCTATCGATGGAGATCTTGCAACTGCCGATCGCGGCGTTGGAAGAGCGCATCGACCAGGAGCTCGCCGAAAATCCGGTCCTGGAACTGAGCGAGAGCGATCCGGACCTGCCGGAGGAACCGCAGGCCGAGCACGAAAACCCCGACGCGCCGACCGTCGAAGAGCGCGAGCTCGTCGTCGACGAAGGCAAAGACAACAAGGAAGATTTCGAGCGGCTGTTGCAGCTCGACGAGGAATGGCCCGACCATTTCGAAGAGCGGTCGCGGCCGTCGCGCAATCGGCTCGAAGAGGACTCCGAACGCAAGCACGACGCGATGGCCAACATGGCCGAGCGGCCGATTTCGTTGCAGCACCATCTGGAATCGCAGCTTGGCGAGTTAGAGATTTCGCCCGAGTTGCAACAGATGGCCGTGCGAATCATCTACAGCCTCGACGGCAACGGCTATTTGCAGGGTCGGCTCGAGGACCTGCTCGATCCGACCGCCGGACCGGCAGAACGGGCGTTGGCGGAGGAGGCGCTAAAGGTCGTTCAGCGGCTCGATCCGCCCGGCGTCGGAGCCCGCGACTTGCGCGAGTGCTTGCTGCTCCAGCTCAACGAGCGGATGCCCTATTACGAAGAAGTCCACCGGCTCGTTTCCGACCACCTCGAAGATCTGTATCAGAACCGGATGCCCGTCATTCAGAAGAAGACGGGCTACACGATCGAGTTGATCCGCGACGCGCTCGACGAGCTTCGCCGTTTGAACCCCAAGCCGGGTGCGGGGTTCAGCGCGGACTTTGCCCCGACCGTCACGCCCGACGTATTCGTCGACGCCCTCGAAGACGGCACGTACAAGATCCGGCTCGAAGACGGTCACACGCCCAGCCTGTACATCAGCCGGTACTATCGCCAGCGGCTGCAATCGGGCGAAGCGACCGAAGCCGAGCGGGAGTTCATTCGCCGCAAAGTCAACGCGGCGCAATGGCTCATCGAGTCGATCGAGCAACGCCGCAGCACGCTGACCAAGGTCGCCCAAGCGATCGTCGACCATCAGCGGGCGTTTCTCGAAAAGGGCCCGGAATTCATCGAGCCGCTCAAGATGCAGCAGATCGCCGACAAGGTCGGCGTTCACGTCACGACGGTGAGCCGGGCGGTCGACGACAAGTGGCTGCAAACGCCCCGCGGCCTGTTCCCCCTGCGGAAATTCTTCGTCGGCGGCACGACGAGCGCCGACGGCGAGGAAGTCGCCTGGGACGCGATCCGGGGCAAACTCCGCGAAGTCGTCGACAACGAAGACAAGCAGAACCCGTACAGCGACGACGAGTTGGTCGAGCAACTGGCCAAGCACGGCCTGACCGTCGCGCGGCGGACGATCACCAAGTATCGCAAAGCGATGGACATTCCCAGTTCGCGGCAACGCAAGGACTGGGCGCTCGTGGCGGCCAAAGGCGGCGAGCACCGGAGCCGCCATCATCAGCACGACGGCGAGCACGACGACGAATCGCCCGCCGAAACCTCTTCGACGTCGGCGGCGAAGTCCGAAGGCAACGGTCACCACGCGGGCAACGGCGCGCACGGAGCAAACGGCACAAGCTCGCCAACCGCCGCTCCGGCGCACCGCACGTTCGGGTAACGTCCGACATCATGCGGCGCAATCCGTAGGGCGGGTCGAACGCAGTGAGGCCCACTGCCGTTGGCCGACCACTGTGCCGTGCATCGGTGGCCTCACATCGTTCGACCCACCCCACGCTCAATGCCTCCGGCCTGCCGCGATCGCTCCCTGGCAGCTCGATCCCGCGCCGGCCGTGCAACCGAAGCAATGCGGCCCGGTCGCGATTCGCCGCCCTGCCAATCGTTCCGCGTCGAACTCGAAGATCGTGCGCGGCATGTCCTCGGCGAGCGGCAAATCGAGCATTTGATTGAAGTCGCAATCGTAGAGCCGCCCGCGCCAATCGACGGACAGCGTCGTGCGGCACATCAGCCCTTCGACCGCCGCGGGATTGAAGGCATCGATTAGCTTCTGCATGTACGCCTCATACTTACCCGAGCGCAACAGGTCGTCCAAAAACCGGCTGATCGGCATGTTCGCGATCGTATAGAGCCGATCGAACGCGACGCCGTGGCGCGCGGCGAGTTGCTCGCGGTACGCTGCTTCTAGCTCGTCCTGATCGGGCGGCAGGCTCACACCCACCGGGTTGTAAACGAGCGTCAGAATGTGTTTGGAATTGCCGCGACCGTAGCCGAGCGAATTAAGCTCCCGCAAAGCCTCGATCGATCGCGCGAACACACCGTCGCCGCGCTGCCGGTCGGTGTTCTCCTCCAAATAACAGGGCAACGACGCGACGATCTCGACTTCGTGCTCGGCCAGATATGCCGCCAGGTCCTCGAATCCCGGCGCGACGAGAATCGTGAGGTTGCAGCGGTCGATCGCGCGCCGCCCGAGGTTTCGAGCTCCTTCGACAAGCCGGCGAAACTGCGGATTCATCTCCGGCGCGCCGCCCGTGATGTCCAGCGTGGGAATGTCGGTCCGGGCGAGCACGGCGAGGCACGCTTCGGCCGTTTCCTGCGACATGCTTTCGCGGCGATCCGGTCCCGCGTCGACGTGGCAGTGGGCGCAGGTTTGGTTGCAGACCTTTCCGACGTTGACTTGCAGCACCTCGACGCCGCCGGCTACGAGCGGAAACTGGCTGCAGCGCTGCAACGATTCATCGAATGACGGGAACCCCGTCGAGGCCGCGCGGAGCACGCACAACTGCTCCAAAGGATCGGCCAGCGGGTTTCCCGCGCGGAGCAGCGTAAATTGCGTCATAAGGCGGCAGCATTGGAACAGGTAGGGCGAGACGGCTCAATTGTCGTCAATTCGTGGCCCGCGAAGCAAGGCCGCCCGTTGCCCACCGGCCAGACTCTTGCTAATCTTGGCGTTCCCGCCGCCCGATCTCGTGTTGCCTGTGCCGCGCGGTCTCGAACCCATGCGAAGGTGGTTTCCGTATGTCGCGCCGCGCGCTCGTTACCGGCATCACCGGTCAGGACGGCTATTATCTGGCCG
This sequence comes from Planctomycetota bacterium, assembly GCA_003576845.1. Classification (GTDB taxonomy): domain Bacteria; phylum Planctomycetota; class Planctomycetia; order Pirellulales; family PLA5; genus PLA5. Next base: position 2,971 of record QEVJ01000147.1, on the reverse strand, counting down.
AGCTATTGCTTAATCAGGGCTACACGGTCTTCGGCATGTTGCGGCCCGAGCCGCGGCAGAACTTCCGCCGCATCGCGCCGCTCGAAGACCGGCTCACACTGGAGGTTGCCGACCTCCGCGACGGCAAGTCGATCCGCGATCTCGTCGAGCGCGTCGCGCCCGACGAAATCTACAATCTCGCGGGCAATAGCTTCGTGCCGGATAGCTGGCAGGAGCCGATCGAAGCCGGCGACGTGATGGGACTGGGCGTGGTGCGGCTTTTGGAATCGATTCGCGCCGTGAATCCCGCGATCCGTCTGCTTCAGGTCGGTTCGAGCGAGATGTTCGGGCAGGTCGACATCGAGCCACAGAACGAACGGACGCCGTATTGCCCGCGAACGCCTTATGGCGCGGCGAAAGTGTTTGCGGCCAACATGGTCGCCAATTACCGGCGGCATTTCGGCTTGTTCGCATGCACGGCCATCGCTTATACGCACGAGTCGCCGCTGCGCAACAAGCGGTTCGTCGTCCGCAAGGTGACCGACGCCGCCGCCCGAATCAAGCTCGGCCTGCAAGACAAACTGGTTCTGGGCAACCTCGACGCCGCCCGCGATTGGGGTTTTGCCGGCGATTACGTGCGGGCGATGTGGATGATGCTCCAGCGCGATGCGGCCGACGATTTCGTGATTGCCACAGGCGAGAAGCACTCGGTTCGCCGGCTCGTCGAACAAGCCTTTGCTCGCGTCGAGCTCGATTGGCGGCAGTACGTCGAAGTCGACCCGCACCTCTTCCGCCCCGAAGACAGCACGACGCTCCGCGGCGATATCACCAAAGCCCGCGAAGAACTGGGCTGGTCGCCGGAGGTGCACTTCGACGACCTGGTCCGCATGATGGTGGACGCGGATCTCGAACGCGCTGCGGTGGATATCGCGTAGCTTGGCCTGCTGCTTGCGGTGCGCTGTTTGCCGTGCGCGCAGTCGATGAATCGGCCCGTCAAGCCTTCGTCTCCCTTGCAGCCAGCAGTTCCAGAAACGCCTTCATCGCCGTCGAGACGTGTTTGTCCTTGTGGCGAATCGCGTAGATTGTGCGCTGCAAATCGAAGTCGTTCACGTTGAGCACGCGGAATCGCCCGCGCTGGACGTCCTCGGCAAGTCCGTGAATCGACATGTACGACACGCCCACGCCCGCGGCGACGAGTGCCTTGACGCCTTCGGGACAACTCATCTCGATCATGTGTCGCGGCTTGACTTTGCGGCGGGCCAGCCAGCGTTCGGCCAGCGTCCGCGTCGCCGCGCCGTGCTCGCGCAGGACCCACGTGTGCTCGGCCAATTCGCGCGGATCGATGCTTTTTCGCGCGGGCAAGGGATAGTCGCTGGCGGCAAAGAACACGATGCGGTCGGCGATCCACTTCTCGGCCTTGATGGCGGGCGAGGCGGGCGGCGCGCCAACGAATCCTAAGTCGACGTCGTTGTGCAGGATGCGGCGTTCGATGCGCTGCGAGTTTTCGACCGCGTAGTGCAGTTCTACGCTCGGGAATGCGCGCCGGAACCGTCCGACGAAGTCCGGCAAGAGGTACAAGCCCGGCGTGGAACTGGCCCCCAGCGAGAGGCGGCCCGCGTCCATGGCGGCGTGGGCCTGCACTGCTTCCGTCGCGCGAGAGATGTGCCCGAAGAGGGCATCGGCTTCGGCCGCGAGCGTCCGGCCGGCGTCGGTCACGTGCAGCGTCTTGCCCAATTGCTCGAACAACCGCACGCCGAGTTCCGCTTCAAGTTGATGAATCTGCCGCGAAACGGCCGGCTGCGTGAGATACAGCTCTTCCGCCGCCCGCGTGTAGTTGAGGTGCCGGTGCACGGCCAAAAACGATCGCAGGTGAACGGGATTCATGACTTCGGCCTACGCAAAAGTGCGTGCATGGTAACGATGCAAATAATTCATTTTGAGCATAGGTCGAAAGCCGCTACCATTCAAGACGGGCGAGTCAAAGGGGCCGGTCCGCGCGCACTGCCGCCGACGTTCGACAATGGATTACGAACCGTATCTGCGATTGGCGTTCTTCGTCGGCACGCTGCTGGCAATGGGCGTGTGGGAGCAGCTTGCGCCGCGGCGAGCGCTCCGCGTCGGCCGCGGTTGGCGGTGGGCGAGCAACCTCGCGCTCGTCGCCATCAACACGCTCCTCGTTCGGTCTCTGGCGGCACTGGGCGCCGTGGGCATCGCGATAACGGCCGCCGAGCGCGGCTGGGGACTGTTCAACAACGTCGCCCTGCCGGCGTGGGCGGCGGCGCTGCTGTCGTTCGTCCTGCTGGACCTGGCGATCTACTTGCAACACGTCATGTTCCACGCCGTGCCCGTGCTGTGGCGGTTGCACCGCGTGCATCATGCGGATCTCGACGTCGACGTCACGACGGGGTTGCGGTTTCACACGGTCGAGATTCTGCTGTCGCTGGGTATCAAGGCGGCGGCGATCGTGCTGTTCGGCCCGCCGGCGGTCGCGGTGCTGGCGTTCGAGGTCGCGCTCAATGCGACGTCGTTATTCAATCACAGCAACGTCGCACTGCCGGCCTGGCTCGACCGCGCGTTGCGGCTCGTCGTGGTCACGCCGGACATGCACCGCATTCACCATTCAGCGCTCCGCGAAGAGACGAACTCGAACTACGGCTTCAATCTTCCCTGGTGGGATTATCTCCTTGGCACGTATCGCAACGTGCCCGCGCACGGCCACGAGCGGATGACGCTCGGCGTGGCCGAAATTCGCGACGCACGCGCCGCCGACCGGTTGCCGGCGATGCTGGCGATGCCGTTTGTCGCCCTCGGCCGCGAGAGCCGCGAAAAGACTCAGCCGACGGCGCGCCGCGCGATCGTCTCCGGCGTCCGTCGCACGGCGGGACGCGGAACCTAATTGGACAGCGCCACTTTGGCGCGGGGGATTGTTGGAAGTTGTTTGTTGGTAGGGTTCTGGGTCACGTTTCTGGGATGCAGGATTTGAGGTGGCTGA
>QEVJ01000146.1 GCA_003576845.1 Planctomycetota bacterium | reverse complement strand
TCCTTCTTCCAGTAGGAGATGTCGTGACACAACTCTCATACCAGAAGGAACTTCCCGCTTTTTTGCCAGACCAATTTCCTTAACTTGATGCGTATGGGGCCTCACATTCGCTCGGCCCACCCTTCGAGACGTCAGCCATGCCTTACGAAATCCGCATCCCGCGCCTCGGTTGGTCGATGGAAGAGGGCGTCTTCGTCGGTTGGCTCAAGCATCCCGGCGAAACGGTAGCCGTCGGCGAGGCGCTCTTCGAGCTGGAAAGCGACAAGGCCCTCCAGCAGATCGAATCGCTCGATGCGGGCACGCTGTTCGTGCCGGCCGATGCCCCGGTCACCGGCGCGACCGTCGCGGTCGGCACGCTGCTTGGCTATTTGTTGGCTGAAGGCGAGTCGCGGCCCTCGGCCCCGCGCCCCAAGTCGCCAAATGGCCCGGCCGACGAGAATCAAAGCCCGGTCGCGGTTGCATCGAGAAGCGCGCCGGCCGGTCCGGCCGCGCGCCGACTCGCCCGCGCCTTGCACGTCGACCTGGCGAGCGTCGTCGGTTCCGGCAAGCACGGCCGCATCACCTGCGAGGACGTCGAAGGATTCGCCGGCGCGAATCGCGCGTCGCCGCGAATGGATGCGAGGCCGTCTACCGTTCGTTGCGTGGCTACTCCCCGTGCCCGGCGCGTTGCGGCGGAGCTTGCCATCGACTGGCGGAGCCTGCGCGGGACGGGACGCGGCGGAAGGATTCGCGAATCCGACGTGCGATCCGCCGCCGCGCAGGCGACGGACTTCCGTGCGCCAGACGGTACTCCGCCGCGGCCGCTGTCGCCCCGTCGCAAGGCGATCGTCGACCGCCTCCGTCTAAGCCGACAGCGCACGATTCCCGTCACGCTGACCGCGACCGCCGATGCGACGAACCTCGTCGCGTTTCGCGAGCGATGCCGTTCATCGGGCAAGGATGTGGTGCCCGCATACACGGACATCGTCGCAAAACTCGTCGCCGAAACGCTGCTGCGACATCCGCAAATGGCCGTGCGCTGGGATGCGAGCGGGGTGGAATTGATCGCGATCGAGCCGGAAGCGGTCCACGTCGCCGTCGCCGTCGACACGCCCGATGGACTGCTTGCTCCGGTAGTGTGCGACGTCTTGAACCAATCGGTGTTTGAGATTGCCCGCCAGTCGCGAGAACTCATCGACCGCGCACGTCGCGGCCGGTTGGCGGCGGCCGAAATGCAGGGCGGCGCGATCACGATTACGAACCTCGGCAAATACCGCATCGACGCCTTTACGCCCGTGATTAACTACCCGGAGATCGCGATTCTCGGTCTCGGTGCGATCCGCACGATGCCGATGGCGACGCGCGACGGCCGCATCGAGCCGCGCCAAGGCATTATTCTCAGCCTGACGTTCGACCACGCCGCCGTGGACGGCGCCCCGGCGGCCGCATTTCTTCACGACGCCGCCGTCGCGTTGGAAGGCGTCGTTTCGTAACGATCGGCGCCCCGGCGCAGGTCCGCATAGGCGATGCCAATTGCTTCGCCCGCACCGCGTGCCAGAAACCAGGCGACAAATCGTCGATCGGATGTTGCCAATCGGGAGCGGCGGTTCTACGCTGGCGGAACTTCCATTACCGCGTTGTAGGCGCGCCCCGGCATTCGGCAAGCAATTGCCGCCGAGAACACCCCGCCGCGCCGGCGAACGCAGCGGAGGCACGCGTGACGACCGCGCAATCGCTCAGGGCGACGACCAAAGCAGCCGGCGGAGCGCCGGCGCCGGATGCGGCGTCCTTCCCGCGATTACCCGCCAGTTGGTATTTCGCGGGTCTCTCGCGACGGCTTGGCGGCGGTCCGATGCTGGCCGAGTTTGGCGATCGGCGTGCGGTAATCTTTCGCACGGCGGGCGCTCGCGCCGCGGCGCTCGACGCACGCTGTTCGCACCAAGGGGCCGATCTGTCTCGCGGCGCCGTCGTGGCGGACGCGATCCGTTGCCCGTTCCACGGATGGAGCTTCGACGCCAGCGGGATCTGCACCGGAGCGCCAGGGGTGTGCGAAGTTCCGCCGTTCGCAAGGCAGCGGGCTTACCCGGTGGTCGAGCGGCACGGCTTGCTGTTCGCTTTCAACGGGGAGCGGCCGCTGTTTCCGTTGCCGTTCTTCGAAGACTGCGACCCGCACGATTTTGTCGCCGGGCGGCCGTTTCGGTTCATCGGCGATTGTCCGTGGTACGTGCTGGCATCCAACGGTTTCGACGTGGCGCATTTTCAGTCGGTTCACGACCGCAGAATGCTCGCGCCGCCAAGGGTCGACGAGCCGCATCGCTTCGCGCGGCGGCTGCGCGTGCCGTGGGAAGTGACGGGCGATTCGATCTTCGACCGGCTGTTGCGGCGGTTCGTCGGCCGGACCGTCGACGTGACGATCACGAACTGGGGCGGCACGATGACGCTGGTGACCGGCGAGTTTCGGCGTGCGAAGAGCTACATCTTCATCGCCACCGCTCCGTGGCACACGGACCGAACCGAGGTGAACGTCATCGTCTTCGCCCAGCGGCGAGGGCCGGCGTGGCTCGACGGCGTCTCGCGGCAACTAAGCCTGGGGCTTAGGAGGCTGTTCACGCAGGGATTTTTGCGGGACGATATCGAGCGTCTCGTGGGCATTCGCTATCGTCCCGAGCGGTTCACGGAGGCGGATGCCGAGATGGCGGCCTTTTATCGCTGGCTCGCCGAAATGCCACAGGAGGATCGACTTCCATGTTCGGATTCATCGAGCACGTCGAGCGAGTCAGCCGAATCGGGCGCTGGGAGAAGGGGCGCGTAACCTGCCCGTTGGCGGCCGCGGCCGCCGCGGCATCGATCGCGCTCGGCGTGGCGGTGGGCCAAGCCGCGGCGCAAGACGGCGCGCAGGATGCCGCGCCGAATGCCGCCGGTGCGGAAGACCCGGCCCATGCCGAGCTGCGCAAACTTCGGGATGCGTTGGCCGCGGCGATTCGCGAGAACGATCTCGACGCCATCGTGGCCCTGCTCGACGACGACGTGGTCGTCACGTGGCAAGACGGCACGGCAAGCCGCAAGCCGCAGGGCGTACGCGAATACTACGAGCGGATGACGACCGGACCCGACCGCAAGGTCGAACGGGTCGAAATCGACCCAACGGTCGATGAGTTGACGCACCTTTACGGCGACACGGGCGTGGCCACCGGCAGCTCGCGCGATCTGTTCGTGCTCACCGACGGCCGCGAGCTGAACTTCGATACCCGCTGGACGGCGACGGTCGTCAAAAAAGAGGGTCAGTGGCGGCTGGCCGCGTTTCACGTTTCGGCCAGCGTATTCGACAATCCGGTGCTAAAACTGGCAGTGCATAAGACACTCATCTGGTCGCTCGGCGTGGGTGTGCCGTGCGCGTTCGCGTTGGGTTTCGTCGGGTGTCGCTGGTGGATGCGCCGACGAACCGCCTGACCGGCCGCGCGGCGCGTGATGGACGATTCGGCTTCGATTCTCTCCGCTGTCCGCCATGCTGCGAGCATTTTGCTATCGCCGAACGGACGAGCCAGAGAGAGACTTGCTCCTGCGCGCCGCGGCGTGGCCCGAGCTTGACAGGCTCGACGATCTCGACGCGGCAACGCTTCGCGCGGTGTCGCGACGCGAAGGGATCGACTTCGCCACGGCGCTGCTCTACGACCGGCTCCGTCGCTCGGCGAAGCTCGCGCCGACGATCTCCGACGCCGGGCCGCTCGCCGACGCCGGGTCGCTCGACGGCGGATCGGGCGAGGACCGCACGCCGGTCGATATCGACGTCGTAGTCGTTCCCGGCGCGTTCCACGCCCAGCGTGCCGAGACCGGCGCCGACGGCCGGCGGGTGATCGAAGCGGCGCGACGGCTCGGGGGTTCGGCGACCGTCGTCGATGTGCCGAGTTTCGGTTCGCCGGCGAGCAACGCGAAAGCGATTCTTCGCACGCTCGCCGCGCGGCGCAGCGACCGCCGCCTGGTACTCGTTTCGCTGAGCAAAGGCAGCCTCGACGTGCGCTGTGCCCTCGAATCGGTGGGCACCGACGACATTTGGCGGAAAGTCGATTGCTGGATCAGCCTGTCGGGCATCGCGACCGGTAGCCCGCTCGTCGGGTGGCTGCGCCGTCGGCCGTGGCGGCTCGTCGGCGTTCGGCTGTTCTTCGCCTGGCACGCACTGCCGTATCGGGTGCTCCGCGAAATCGACCGCGACACGATCGGCGAGCGGCGCCAAGGGCTGAGCGAGAGCTCCGCGCGGCAGTTGCAAACGGTCCACGTCGTCGGCTTTCCCTTGCGGCGGCACTTGAGTTGTCCGCTTGCGCGGCGCGGTCATCGCCGGCTCGCGCCGCTGGGACCCAACGACGGCGGCGTGCTGTTGGCCGACGTTTGCCAATTGTCTGGAATGGTGTATCCCGTGTGGGGCGCCGATCACTACTTGAAACTTCCCGATGCCGACGTGGGAACGATCTTCGCCGCGGTTTTGGCGAACAAAATGGCGGCAGACTCGAAGGCGCTGGTTACGTCAGCGTGGCGCGAGACGGTATGAGGACGTACCGCAATGCCCGAGATATGGTAGGAGACGAATCCCTTTATCGACCATGCCGCCCAACGACGTTTGTATATCGATTCCCGCGCCCCGCGCCCCGAACCTCGCGCCCAGAAAAACGACATGAAAATCCAACTCCTCAGCCCGGCCGGCGAGATTCACCGCAATCGGACGGGCATTTTCAAGTCGTCGCTCCGCTATGCGCCGCTGACGCTGACCACGCTCGCCGCGCTCGTACCGCGGGAGCTGAACGCCCTAGTCGCCGTGCAGGACGAAGGCGTCGGGCCGCTCGATCTCGACGCCGACGCCGACCTGTTCGGGATCACGGCGATCACCGGCACCGCGCCGCGGGCATACGCCATCGCCGACGAGCTACGTGCCCGCGGCAAGACCGTCGTGCTCGGCGGACCGCACGCGACGCTGCTGCCCGACGAAGCGGCCGCCCATGCCGACGCGGTGGTGATCGGTTACGCCGAGCATTCGTGGCCGCAATTGCTGCGCGACTTCGCCGCCGGCAAGCTTCAACCGCGGTATGCAATGCCGACGGGCCGCGTATTGGCGGGCGTGCCGCACGCGCGGCGCGATCTGCTCGTCCAACGCAAGTACGCTACGGTCAACAGCATCGAAGCCACTCGCGGCTGCCCGCACCGCTGCGACTTTTGCGTCGTTCCGACCGCGTGGCCGAACACCTACGCCCATCGGCCCGTCGCGGAAGTCGTCGCGGAACTGGCAACGTTCCAGAAGCGGCACGCGGTGTTCATCGACTTGAGTCCGATGGAAGACGTCACCTACGCCAAGGCGCTCTATCGCGCGATGATTCCGCTTCGGATGCGGTGGATCGGCCTGTCGACAACGCGGATCGCCGAGGACGACGAGCTTCTACGCGCGGCGGCCCAGAGCGGCTGCAAAGGACTGCTCATCGGCTTCGAGTCGATCAGCCAGGCGACCCTCGACGGCACGCGAAAGCACTTTCACGCTGCGGGCCGCTACGCCGACGTCGTCAAGAAGCTGCACGACCACGGCATCGGCGTGCAGGGCTGCTTCGTGTTTGGCTTCGACACCGACGGCCCCGATGTTTTCGAGGAAACCGTCGAGTTCGTCGACCGCGCGCGGATCGACCTGCCGCGATACGCCGTGCTGACGCCGTTTCCCGGCACGGGCCTGTTCCGCCGGTTGGAAGGCGAGGGCCGGCTGCTGACGCGCGATTGGACTTATTACGACGTCGAGCACGTCGTCTTTCGGCCGAAGCAGATGACGCCGGACGCGCTGCAAGCGGGCCTGGAATGGTCGTGGCGCCAAAGTTATCGCTGGCGTTCGATCGGCCGACGGTTTCTCGGCGCGCCGCCGTCGATTTGGCCGCTGTGGATTTCGCTCAACGCCGGCTACCGCTACTACGCGGCCCACTTGCACGAAAAAACCGGTAACGCCGAATGGATAGCGCCGGGCGAGGTTGGGTCAACCGACGCCGCTTGGCCATCGGCCACAACGGAGCCGCTAGACGATGTTGTGGCAATCCGCTAACCGCCACATCCGCATTTCTCATTCCGTAAGAAGCGAATCCTTTCGCCGGCAGCGCCGCCGAACAACCCCATCGTCGAACCGCTGCACAAGCACAGTTCCGTCCCTTGCTCCGCGACCCCAAACCCCGTGCCCCGAGCTCCGCCGATGCGTCTAACTCTCATTTTTCCGTCGGTGGGCCGCAAGGAGCACACGCCTTACGTCCGCGCCTGGCAGATGGAGCCGCTGTCGATGGCCGTGCTGGCCGGCATGACGCCGCCGGGCTTCGAGGTGCGGTTCTACGACGACCGCATCGAGCCGATTCCCTTCGACGAGCCGACCGATCTGGTGGCGATGAGCGTCGAGACGTTCACGGCGCTGCGGGCGTATCGCATCGCGCGGCAGTTTCGGGCCCGCGGCGTACCGGTGGTGATGGGCGGCTATCACGTGACCCTCGCGCCGGAAGAGGCTCGCGAGCACGCGGATGCGATCGTGCTCGGCGACGCGGAACCCGTCTGGCGCCGTGTCCTCGACGACGCCCGCCGCCGCCGGCTCGAACCGGTTTACGATGGCCGCGGAACGCGCGTCCTCAGCGGCATTCGGGCCCGGCGCGACCTGTTCGCCGGCAAGCGGTATCAGAACGTCACGCTCGTCGAGTTTGCGCGGGGGTGCAACTTCAAGTGCGATTTTTGCTCGATCACGGCGTTTCACCACGCAATGCAGAGTCACCGCCCTGCCGACGAGGTCGCCGAGGAAATGGCCGCTACGGCGAGCCGCCGGTTCTTCATCGTCGACGACAACATCGTCAGCCAGCCGCATCGGGTGCGCGAATTGTGCCGCGCTTTGATTCCGCTGCGGATCGGCTGGGTCGGCCAGGCCAGCATTCACATCGCCCAGGACGATGAGTTGCTCGAGTTGATGGTCCAAAGCGGGTGCCGCGGCGTGCTCATCGGCATGGAATCGCTCGACGCGGCCAACCTGCGCGACATGGGCAAGAGCTGGAACGTCTCGCACGCCAGTTACGCCGACAGCCTGGCGAATTTTCGCCGCCACGGCCTGGCCGTCTACGGCACGTTCATCTTCGGCTACGACAACGACGACGCGCGGCTCGTCGAGCGGAGCGTCGATTTCGCCCGCGAGCACAAACTGTTTCTCGCCGCGTTCAACCACTTGATTCCATTTCCGGGCACGCCGCTTTATGCGCGGCTGGAGGCGGAGGGCCGCCTGCTTCGTCCGCGGTGGTGGCTCGACGGCGATTGCCGGGTGGGCGACGTGGTGTTCCGCCCACGACGGATGTCGCCGGACGAGTTGCAAGCGGCGTGTCTGGCGGCGCGGCGGCGTTTTTATTCGTGGCCGTCGATCGCCGCGCGGATGTGGGACCGCCAGGCGAACGCACAATCGGCGCTGATGCTCGGCGTCTATTTGGGTCTTAACGCTTCGTCGCATTTCGACATCGACCGCCGGCAGGGATTGCGGTTGGGGGCGGGTGGCACCGGCTCGGCCCGCGGCGACGAGTCGCACGGCGCGGCGCTGAGGGATGGCGATGCGGCGCACGACGGTTCGTCGCGGCGCGCCGCATCGCACGGCTACCGAGAGGCGCTGGCCGAGCCGGCGGAGCGCCAATGAGCCGCTATCGCTTCGAGTTGGCGACCGCGGCGGACGACGAGGACTTGCGCCGCGTGATCGCCGGCACGGCAATGCCGGGCCGAATCCAAGTGGCGTTTCGCCGCGAGCCGAGCTTCTTCGGCGCCGCGGTCGTCGAAGGGCACGAGACGCTCGTCGTGGCGGCTCGCGATTTGGCGAGCGGACGCATCATCGGCTTCGGTTGCCGTTCGCTGCGCGACGTGTTCGTGGGTGGCCAGCCGCGGAAAGTCGGCTACCTCAGCGGGCTGCGGCTGTTGGAAGAGCATCGCCGATTGGGCCTCGTTGCGCGGGGTTATGGGTTCTTTCGCCGGTTGCACGCGGCAGGAACCACGCGGCTGTACCTGACCACCATTGCCGAAGACAATCGCGCCGCCCGGCGAGTCCTGCTAGGCGGCCGAGCAGGCTTGCCGGTGTATCACGACCTGGGGCGGTATCTCACGGCAGTGCTGGAAGTCCGACGCGCGCATGGGGAACGGATGCCGCTCGCGCAACGCGACGACGTGCGGGCGGCCGCCAATGATAAACTCGGGGAACTTCTGGCATTCTGGCAACGCCACGGCCCGCGGCGGCAGTTCTTTCCGAACTATCGGGCGGACGACTTCTGCGACGGCGGCCTCTTGCGCGGTTTGGCGGTCGAACACGTTCTGGTCGCGCGCTCGGGAGGCGAAATCGTTGGGACGCTCGGCGTGTGGGATCAACGACCGTTTCGCCAGGTGGTCGTTGCCGGCTACGACCGCGTCTATCGCTGTTTGCGGCCGTGGTACAATGCCTGGGCGACATTGGTCGGTCGGCCGCGTTTGCCGCCGCAGGGATCGACGGTCGATTGTGCCTCGGCGGCGCTCGCTGTGGTCGCGGACGATCGAGCCGACGTGTTCACCTCGCTCGTCGACCGTGCGGCTGACTTGGCGGCCGAGCGCGGAGTCGCCCGGCTGATGATCGGCATGCACGAATCGGACCCGCTGTTGCCCGTGGTGCGGCGATATCGGCCGCGGTGGTACGCGACGCGGCTGTACGCGGCCTGCTGGGACGACGGCGAAGCGGACGTCGCCGCCCTCGACGGGCGGGCGCCCTACATGGAACTCGGAAGTTTGTAACGCGACGCTACGCCGCACAGGAAACGGTTTGTCATGAGGCTGCATGCGGAATTGCTGCCGGTTCACGCCCTCGCGCCCGGCGACCGTGCCGCGATGTTCGACCTTATGCGCTCGCATTTCGCCAACGTCCGCCGCGAGCGGTTCGACGCCGATCTCGACGACAAACGCTGGGCGATCCTCGTGTTCGACGCAGCGCGGCGGCTCTGTGGCTTCTCCACGCAAACGCTGTTCGAGGCCGCGGTCGACGACCGTTGCGTGCTCGTGCTGTTCTCCGGCGACACGGTCGTCGAACGGCGTCACTGGGGCGATCCGGCGCTTACCGCGGCGTGGGGAAGCTTCGCGCTGTCGCTCGTCGACGAACATCCTGACCAGGAACTGTACTGGCTGCTCATCTCGAAAGGCTTTCGCACCTATCGGTATCTGCCGCTGTTCTTTCGCGAGTTCCATCCGCGCTACGACGAGCCGATGCGGACGCCGTCGACGCCGCGGACGCACGATTTGCGGCGCGTGCTCGACTGCGTGGCTGCGCGCAGATTCGGCGCGGCCTACGCCGCCGCCGCGGGCCTGATCCGCGGCGATGCCGCGAAGGACCGCTTGCGGCCCGAACTGGCCGATATCCGACCCGGCCGGCTCGCGGATCCACACGTGCGCTTCTTCGTCGAGCGCAATCCGCATTATGCCGAGGGCGATGAATTGTGTTGCCTCGCGCCGTTGTCGCGCGAGAACTTCACCGACGCGGCGATGCGCGTGATCGCATTGCGGGAACCGGCGGCTTGCCTGGATGGCGGATTCCGCCCGTGACGCTCGTCCGCACGATCAACGCCGCGTGGATGCTGTCTTGCCAGGGCGCGTTGCGCGCGTTTCACCGCGCGAGCGACGACGTCGCCGCGGCACAGAGGCGACTGTTGTGCCACATCCTTCGCCGCAACGCTGACAGCGAGTTCGGCCGCCGCTATCGTTTCAACGGGATTCACGATACGGCCGAGTTTCAGCGCCGCGTCCCGCCGTGCGACTACGACGATCTGGCCGCCGCGATCGACCGGATCGCCGCCGGCGCGCCGAACGTGTTGACCGCCGAGCGCGTGCTGCTGTTGCAGCCGACGTCGGGCTCGACCTCCGGACGAAAGCTTATTCCCTACACGGCGACGCTGAAGACGCAATACCAGCGGTGCGTTTCGGCGTGGGTCGGCGACCTGTTTCGCCGCCGGCCGAACGTTCGCCGCGGTCGGGCGTACTGGTCGATCTCGCCCGCGCTCGACGGCCCACGCGCGACCGCCGGCGGTGTGCCGATCGGCTTTGACGACGACGCGGCGTATCTCGGCACGTGGCGGCAGCGGATCGTTCGCCGCCTGCTAGTCGTGCCCGCCGACGCGGCGGGGCTCCGGGACGTCGACGCCTTTCGCCGCGCAACCCTGTCGGCGCTGTTGGCGGCCGACGATCTTTCACTCGTGTCCGTCTGGAGTCCGACGTTCCTGTTGGCGCTCATCGACGCGCTGCCGCAGCACGCCGAGCGACTCGCCGACGAATTGGGCGATGCTCTGTCGGCTCGCCGCGCGGGCATCGTTCGCCGGATCGCCCGCGACGGCGTTGCCGCGCCCGACGACATCGCCGCGCTGTGGCCGCAGCTCGCGTTGGTAAGCTGCTGGACCGGCGCCGCGTCGGCCAGCCACGCGCGGCGGCTCCACGAGCGGCTCCCACACGTCGAGATGCAACCCAAGGGCCTGATGGCTACCGAGGCTTGCATTTCGTTTCCGCTCGTGGGCGCCGAAGGTTGCCCGCTCGCGATTTGTTCGACGTTCCTGGAGTTCCAACCGTTCGACGCCTCTGGCGGACCCGGCGGCGCTGGACCGTGCTTGCTCGCCCACCAACTCGATCCCGGCGGCCGCTATGCCGTGGTGCTCACGACCGGCGGCGGTCTGTACCGTTATCGCCTCGGCGACATCGTCGAGGTCGTCGGACGGTTGCGGCAATGCCCGCTCGTGCAATTTGTCGGCCGCACCGGATGCGCGAGCGACCTGGTCGGGGAAAAGCTGACCGATCCGTTCGTGCAGCGAGTCGTCGGCGCGGCACTGTCGCGGCAAGGAGTTCGGCCGCGGTTCGTCCTGCTCGTTCCCGCGGACGAGACGCGACGCGGTTACCGGCTCTTCCTGCAACTCGATCCCGGCGCCGCCGTCGACCAGCGCCAGCTTGCCCGCGACGTGGAGGACGGCCTGCGGGACAATCCGCATTACGAGTACGCGGTGCGTCTCGGTCAGCTCGCGCCGGTTCGCGTGGCGGTGCTCGATGCCTGCGGCGAATCGGCGTTCCGCGCGGTCGAGCGGCGCGCGGTGGCGGCGGGCCAGAAGCTAGGCGACATCAAGCCGGCGTGGCTCGCCAGCGGCGACGATTGGGCGGCGACGTTCGCCCAGCTCATCGAGTGCGAGGTCGCGGCCACATAACGGCCGATAGCCCCACCGCACGGCGATCGCGGCCAGGACGAGTCCCGACAACACGTCGACCAGGTAATGCTGGTGCACGAGCAGCGTCGAAGCGACGAGCGCAGCCGCCCACGCGGCGAGGCCGATCCGAACGCCCGTCGAAGCCCGCCGGCTATACGCCGCTGCGCACGCCACGGCCATGGCCACGTGAAGCGATGGCGCGAAGTTGTGCTCGAGCGCGAGCTGGCGAGCAAAACCGATCACCGGCTGCCACGCGCCGAGATCCGTCGGCGGAGGCTGAACCCGTTCGCCCGGCAAAAGCAGAAACGCGGGCGTGGCGGCACACGTCATGCCGATTAGCGTCAACGCCAGCGCCCGCAGCTCGGCGCGGGTCCGTAACACAAACGGGGCAAGCGCGAGCATCGCGTTGAGCGACAGATACACGACGACCATCGGCGGCACGAATGGCATCGCTAGCTCGTCATCCAGGTGCAGCGGCACGCGCCGCGGGTGGGTGGTCGTAATCCAGTTCGCACCGCCGAACAAGACGGCAAACGCCGCGGCGACGACGGCCGACCAATAGAACGCGCACGCCAAATGACGCCGCGACGGCCAATGCAAGAACCGTTGACTCTGGGCTGTTTCCTTCACGGTTCATCGGCCCCCGGGAGGCTCCGCGGACGGCCCGTCGGCAAGCGGGAGCGAATGCGCCGCCAGCGGCAACGGACCGACCGCTTCCGGCGGCGGTTCCGTCGCCGGCCGGGGACCGAGCCATTGCCGCCAATACTGCCGCACGTAGCTGGGGCGTTCGTCGTCCGGCCGAGTCAGTTTCGGCAGGTGCAGCCACGACACGTCCGGCCGGCGATGGTGGTTCAGATCGTATTCGCCGTGGAGCAGAATCCAACTCATCAGCCGGTTGTGGCGCAGGTTCCAGGCTCCTTCGACGATGTCCCGCCGCGTAAAAGCGTGTCCGACGTACTGCCGCGTCGACCAGTTCACCGAAAAGCAGCCGTACAGCACGAGCGTGTTGAGCCACTTGAGTTCGAACGTCCAAAACAACGTGGTGAACATGGCGACGGTCAGCGCGACCTCGCCGCGAATCCGCCACACATTGGCGGCCGCCACGTCGCCCAACAGATAGTTCGAAGACCGGGCGGCGCGGAAGGGCCGCGTCCGCAATAGTGCCGGCGAAATCGCCGCGATCAATCCGCCCAGTGGCACGAACGGCCAGAAAAACCCGCACAGAATCCCGTACCATTGCACGTACCGCACCAGCCGATTGTCGGTCGGGTAATAAAGGTCGAACATCTCGTGGTCGGTGCGGTTACGAAGATGGTGACCTTGATGCGTGACATGGATCATCGTGAACGGGACGGGAAACCAGACGCCGCTCAACACGCCGAGCGCGTAATTCGCCTTCGAATTATCGTGCAGGCGATTGTGCGTTGCCTCGTGCAACAGCGCGTAGTTCGTCAGCATTACGAACGAGAAGGCCACGCCCACCATCGCGATCGCAAGCCACGACTCGGCGGCCGACCCGAGCCATAGCAGGAACACCGCCAGAGCGGACACGATCAGAACGAGCACAAGATTGAGCCTGTTCGGATTCGACATCGCGAGCTACGCAATCTTCCTTGCGCATCCGTCGCATAACCGCGCAATCAACAGATACGATCTTCTATCATGGCGGCGGTCCGAGAAAGCCCAGTTCTCAAGAATGCCGGCCAAAGTTCGCTGTCGGCCGACCTCCGTCGTCGGCCAACGAGCGCCCTTTTCGGCCGGGTTGGCTGCATTCCGCCTACGGCGCGCGATTGCGACTCGCCTTCATACGCTGCGATGTGAAGAAACGGCAGCGTTCGTAGTGAGGCGCGTGGTGGGCCTCGTTTCGTTCGACCCACCTTACGCTTGCCGCCTGATTTGCGATGGACCGTCTACAGGATCTTCGGCGGCTAGTTCGCCGGAGCGAGCTTCTTGGCCGCGGCCAGGTCGTTTGCCGCCTTGGCGCTGTTGCCTAGCCGTTCGTAGAGCCGTCCGCGAGCCAACAGGGCATCGGCGAAGTCGGTCTTCAATTCGATCGCCTTCGAGAGCGATTCCAAAGCGCGGTCGGCTTCGCCGAGGCGATCGAGCGCGACCCCGCGGCGATAGAACGCCTGGGCGTCGCGGGCATCGAGGCGAATCGCGTGGTTGAAGTCGGCCACCGCCTTGTCCGTTTCGCCGATCGCCAGGTACGCCAGCGCCCGATTGTGATACGTGCGGCCATTGAGCGGATTCGACCGCAAGGCGGCAGAGTAAGCGTCGATCGCATCGACATACTTGCCGAGCCGAGCGTGGACCAGACCGCGCCAGACGTGATACTTCGGGTTGCCCGGCTCGCCGCGCAGGGCATCGTCGAAATCTTGCCCGGCAAGGCGATACTCGCCGCGGTGATACCAGATGATGCCGCGGCGGTAGTACGCCTGGGCGAAGTTGGGAGCGAGCCGAATCGCTTCGGCCAGCGAAACCATCGCCGCGTCGAGGTCGTCGAGCATCCGCTCGGCGACGCCGCGCTGATAGAACGCCGTGGCCGCCTTCTTCTCGACTTTGAGGGCCTCGTTCGCTTGCGCGATCGCGTTGCGATACGACTCGGCCGCGCGGGCTTTGTCGGTTTCCATGTTGCCTTGCTCGATGTACGTGCGCGCCAAGGCGACCCACGGCGACACGTCCTTCTCTTCCTCCGGCTTCTTCGGCGCGTCGATTGCCCGATTGAACATCTCGATCGCTTGCGTGAACTGCGACGGATCGCGGTCGGCGATGGCTAACTCGTGCCGCAGCGCGCCGAGGTTCATCAGGTATTCGCGGTTCTTGCCGTCGCGCTCGACGGCGATCGTCAGGTCCGCCGCCGATTTTTCGAGATCGCCGATCGTGGCATACAGCTTGCCGCGCTCGAAATAAGCCTCGGCGTAGGTCGACTTCTGTTCCGGCGGCACGGCCGAGTCGATCTTGATCGCCCGATCGAGCGAAGCCTGCGCGCTCGCCGCGTCGCCGACCAAGAGCTGAGCCTTGCCGAGCGCCGTGAACGCTTCCTTGCTATTGCGCTGCACGTTCGTCGCCTCTTGCAGGTCTTCGATGGCCGCTTGATAGTCTCGCAGCTCGATGCGGGCCTTGCCGCGCCAGTAGAGCGCCTGGAAGATCCGCGAATCGAGATTCAGCGCGTCGGTAAGCGAGTCGGCCGCCTGGCGATATTCCTTAAGCTCGAAGTGGGCCTGGCCCTTGGCGATCATCGCCTCGGCATAGTTCGGGTTGATCTGCAGCGCCGCGCCAAACGCGGAAATCGCCTGTTCAAGGTTGCCGCCGCGCATCAGCGTCAAGCCGAGCAGTTGATACGCCTCGAAGAGTTGGTTTTGGGGTTGCGGATGGGCCTGCGTCTGAATCTTGAGCGCCTCTTGGACCAATTCGATCACGCGCTGCGGATTGCCGCCCGGCGTGAAATATTCGACATAGGCTTCTTGCAATTTGGCTTCCGCTTGCGGATCGATCTCGCGGCCCAGGTCTTGGATCATGTCGGGCAGGTTGGGACGCTCGCCGGGCGTCGTCGGAGCGGGCGTCGTCGGGGCGGGCGTCGTCGGGGCGGGCGTTGTCGGGGCG
>QEVJ01000282.1 GCA_003576845.1 Planctomycetota bacterium | reverse complement strand
CGGCGTCGCGGCTTTCGATCACGACTCGGACGCTTGCAGCCGTGGCGGCTTCGCTGTTGATGACCCGCACCTTGTAATCGACCAGGTGCATGTCGGCGAGGTTCGGGAAGTGGCCGTTCAGGGCCTTGCGCAGCGCGGCGTCCAGCGCGTTGACCGGGCCGTCCCCCTCGGCGACCTCGTGGCGCGTCTGGTCGCCGATGCGCAGTTTCACGGCCGCTTCGGTGATGGGCTGTCCGCCGCGGTTCTCCACAAGCGTCGAATACTTCAGCAGTTCGAAATGAGGCGAGAACGTACCGGCCAGCCGTCGCACAAGAAGTTCAAACGACGCTTCGGCCGCTTCGAACTGGTAGCCGCGGTTCTCCAGGTCGACGATCTGCCGCAACACGCGGTCCATCAGTTCCTTGTCCTGCGACAGATTGTGCTTCGTAGCGAGGGCCACGATGTTCGACCGGCCGGAGAGCTCGCTGACGAGCACCCGCCGCTCGTTGCCGACCAGGGCGGGGTTGATGTGCTCGTAAGTATGGGCCGCCTTGGCGACGGCATGCACGTGCATGCCGCCTTTGTGGGCGAACGCGCTGGCGCCGACGAACGGCTGGCCGCTGCGGAAATGCATGTTCGCGATTTCGTAGACGTACCGTGAAAGCTCGGTCAGATGCTCCAGCCGCTGGCGGCTTAGCACCTCATACCCGTGCTTCTTGAGCGCCAGATTACCGATCACCGAAATAAGATCGACGTTGCCGCAACGCTCGCCAAAGCCGTTGATCGTGCCCTGAACGTGCACGGCGCCGGCGTCCACGGCAGCGAGCGAGTTGGCTACGGCCAGCTCGCAGTCGTTATGGCAGTGAATGCCCAGCGGCACGCCGGCGATCTCCGCAGCTTCCTGGGTGAGCGCCGCGATTTCCTCGGGAAGACTGCCGCCGTTGGTGTCGCACATCACGATCAACGACGCCCCGGCCTCAGCCGCCGCACGGATCGTCTTCGCGGCATATTCGGGATTGGCCTTCCAACCGTCGAAGAAGTGCTCGGCGTCGTAAATCACCTCGCGGCCTTGTTCCCGCAAATAGGCGATCGTTTCGCGAATCATGGCGAGGTTTTCTTCCAGCGAAACGCCCAGCACCTCGGTCGCGTGGTAGTCGTGGGTTTTGCCGACGATCGTCACCACCGGCGTCTGGGCGTCGACGAGGGCTTTCATGCCCGGATCGTCGGCCGGCTTCATCCCGCGGCGCCGCGTCATGCCGAACGCACAGAGTCGGCTGTTCTTGAGCGGCTCCGCGGCCAGCCGCCGGAAGAACTCGGCGTCTTTGGGGTTCGACAGCGGATAACCGCCCTCGACGTAGTCGAAGCCCATCTCGTCCAGCCGGCGGGCGATGAGCACCTTGTCCTCAAGCGAGAAGCTAACGCCTTCGCCCTGGGCGCCGTCACGAAGCGTCGTGTCGTAGACCTGGATGTGCATAAAGCGGTTGACTCTTAGCTATTAGCTGTCAGCCAGAATTGATGTTTGGCTAATAGCTGACAGCTAACAGCTAATAGCTCTCCCCAACAAAAAAACCCTGAAGCCTATCGGCCTCAGGGTTCGTGTGAATCGTGTATGCGAGTCAGCAACCCTTACGGCCGGACCTCCCAAATAATAATGCCGACGACCACCACCCCGATCGCGGCCGATCGAAGGCTCGTATTGGGCAAGAACGAAAACATGCGGCAGACCCGGATTCAAGTTGCAACGGTTCTTAAGGATAAGTCCGCCGCCGCCGATTGTCAAACCGCCAGTTAGCCGATCCATCCTGGCGGGTCCACGTCAGCTTTTGTGGTCTGTATTGGGGTTTGGAAAACGTCAATAGGAGATTTGGCGTGTGTGGGGTTAAGCTACGGTTTTTGCGTGGGAGTAGGGAAGCGTTTTTTCCTTTTGGGAGGTGGGCATGGATGCCGCGTGGGAGTCGTTGGAGCAGGAGAAGATTCGGCTTTTGGAGCGGGTGGCCGAGATCGAAGTTCAGCAGCGGCG
>QEVJ01000281.1 GCA_003576845.1 Planctomycetota bacterium | reverse complement strand
GGATTGACCCACTCGCCGTCCAGCGCGTCGCCCCACGAGCTCGTCACCGTATCGGCGAGCGTGATGAGCAGTTGGTCCGCCGGGAACGGGGCGCTGAATTTCCACGTCGCCGCATGGGCCAGAGGATCGTACGCGAAACCGCCGGATTGCGCGAGCGTTTGCAGGGCGCCCGTGGTGAGGGCCCGCAGCGTCAGGCTGCCGCTGGAGACATTGGGGACGTCCTCGCTGAATCTCACGGCGATCCGATCGGCCCGGCCCACGGGAATGGTTCGCAATTGGTTGCCGCCGCCGACGACCGGCTCGCCCTCATGGAGGGCCGTGCTAAAGTCATACGGCTCGTGCGCAGACGCCGAGCCATCGACGACGACGCTAATCACCTTCGGCAGGTTTACTTCGTAGGCGCCGATATCGACCGGCCCGCGCCCCGGATGGTTCACCGCGGCGACGTCAAACGGCCGCGTAAAGCCCGGGCCGCGCTGGTCGGCGGCCAGCGCTTCGCCGGTGAGCGGATGCGTCGCCAGGGCATTGGAGCCGGCGTCGATGGCCGGGCTGCCGAACTGCAGGGCGTGCGTCGGCGTCGGCCCGCCGAAGTCGGATAGCGGCGTAAGCTGCGGGGCGTTGTTGTGGAGCAGGTTCGTGGAATCGAGCGTACCGGGCGAGCCGTCCAGCGCCAGGATCGTCGAGCCGCTGCCGACGAGATTGAACTTCGTGTTGGCGGCGTCCAGCCGTCCGGCGACGTTGCTGGGCGCTTGTCCTGGGCCAACGCGATCGAAGTTTGCCGACACGATCGAATTGGCGATTCGGACCCGCACGCGGTCCAGGTTGGCGGTCGCCAGCCCGCCGCCGGACGGGCTGATGTTCTGCGTCACCGTTGTGTTGCGTAGGTACGCGTCCACCGACGCGACGGGATTGTCGACGTGGGCGATGAACAATCCGCCGCCGGCGCCGGTCACTGGGTCGAGCGTCTGGTTTCCGGATATCGTAGACTGCAAAAAAACCACGTTGCCGCTGTCTTTCGAGCAGACGAAAACGCCGCCCCCTTCGTGGTCGGCTTGGTTGTTATCGATCGTCGACCGGGCGATGGTGAACGTCGGCTTGTTCTCGCCGGTATGCGGGCTTACAACGTAGGCGTAGACGCCCCCGCCGTTGCGGAACGCGGACTGCGAATCCTGCGGAACGACGTTGCCGGTAATCCGCGAATCTTCGATGAGTCCTTCCGTGGCGGTGGTGTTGTAGGAGTACACCCCGCCGCCCCGGCTCTGTGCGGTGTTTCCGGAAATGACCGACTTGGCGATCGTAATCGCCCGCGGCGTCGGGAACGGATTCACTCCCGGCGCGACGGTCTTGGCGAATACGCCGCCGCCGTCGCCCTCCGACCTGTTGCCGTGGACCACGGACCTGTTGAGCACGAAGGAAGAATCGTCCAGCCGCACTGCGAGCGCCCCTCCGTCTGCTTCGCTGCGATTGATCGTAAACGTGCAATCGTCGACGTCGAGCGACGACCGATCGCTGAGATGGGCTTGCACCGCTCCGCCGCCGCCGGCCGCCGCGTTGTCTGAAAAGGCCGAGTCGACGACGGCGAGATCGGAGCGCATCAAAAAGCCGTGCACGGCGCCGCCGTCAGCGGCGGAGCGGTTGGACGACAACTCCGACCGCGTGATGGTGGCGGATTCATCCAACAGGTTCAAATACAATGCCCCGCCAAGTCCGCTCGTGGCGTTGCCCTGAAACTTCGAGTCTACAACGTCGAGTTGCGCGGTGGCATAGATCGCCCCGCCGCTGAGCGCGGCTTCGTTGTCGATGAACGTACACTGCCGGACGTCGAGCCGCGCCGCGGAGCGGATCGCGCCGCCGAAGCCGTCGAGCGGATCGCCGCCCCGGAGCGTGAGGCCCTTCAGCGTGACCAAGGGCGAATCAGCGCCGAACGTCGGATCGGTAACGTCGAAGATCCGAATGCCGTCGCCCGGATCGGGCGATGGATCAGCGGCGTCGATCGTCAGACCG